>CAZXEF010000070.1:0-13129 GCA_964639605.1 uncultured bacterium
TTAGATCATGGTTGACGAAACGAGCCGGCAAGCCGTCTTGGCCGTGCGCGACGCCGCTGCCGCCAAGGGCATCGCCGCCACGTTCTCGCTTCACAGGGAGCAAAGCCACCTCATGCGGATCGGCAATAGCTCGGTATCTCTCAATACCTCCGAGGACCTCCTTCGGCTGGACATGGTTGTCACCGACGGAAGGAGGCAGGGCAGCCAGACCTTCCTTGGCGCCATCGCCGATGCTGATGTAGTGAGGAATGTACTGGCCGCAGCGAAGGAGAAAGCCAGGGTCGCATCCCCCAAGACCTACGATCCCATCCTGGATGAGGTGGATGTCCCTGTCAGTGAAGATTCCCAGTTCGATATCGGCCTCGCCGAGCTGGATCCGGAAGTCAAGGAATCAGCCTACAGGGAGATATTCGGGAAACTGGGAGAGAAGTACAACTTCAGCGGCTCATGGTCCAGCGGCGCCACCGAGGTCTACCTCCTCACCACGGCCAACCGCAACGAGGCATATCACCGCGGGACCGACCAGCTTTTCTCACTGGTACTCAAACATCCCTCGTCCAAATGGGAACTCACTCATCAGCAGACAGGATGGAGGGTGGCCGATTTCGCTTCTGAGAAGACAACGGACGAGATAGGGAAGCTGCTTCCCACCTTCGAGAACAGCGGCGGCTTCAAGGCCGATCCCGGCGAATACACTGTCATTTTCGGCGCCGGCGCGATCTCGGAGATCGTGAGCATGGCCGCCTGGACCGGACTTAACGGCCGCGGATGGGAAGAGAAGCAAAGCTGGACGGCCAGGATGAATCCTGGCGACATGATACTGGGAGAGAACATCTCACTCGCGGATGACCCGGGGAATCCCCAGACCTTCATGTTCGGGTTCGACATGTGCGGAAGGAAGCGGGGAATATTCCCCCTCATCGGGGACGGCGAAATGCTCAACCTGATCTACGATTCCGGCACTGCAGCAAGGTACGGCAAGAAGCCCACGGGTCACGACACCGGTTCCCCCAGCCTTGTGATGGACACCG
Source organism: uncultured bacterium (assembly GCA_964639605.1). Lineage (GTDB taxonomy): Bacteria > Fermentibacterota > Fermentibacteria > Fermentibacterales > JCC-6 > Aegiribacteria. The sequence continues at coordinate 1,032 of CAZXEF010000070.1, forward strand.
GGTTCGGTCCCGCCGACCCTCTTGATGCTGCCCGGGACATGGGCCGCGTCCTCTACATACCCGCCCTTCACTACATGAACCTGCCAAGCAGGAGCAAGGGCATCTTCACCGGCAGTTCCAGGTTCAATGCAGTACTGGTGGAAGACGGACGGATAGTGTCCCCGATCTTCTCCACCAGGGTTACCGATTCATTCCAGAACGTGCTTGGCAACGTCAGCGTGATATCATCAATATCGGAATCGGTCAACGGTTCCAATACCTATGGGAGAAGGACGCCCGTGGCCATGAGCGTGCCGTCCTACATGATCGCCTCCGGAGTCAAGATAACCGATTCCGCCGATTCCTTCTGAGAACCATGGGCGGGGTCCCCTGGCGGGACCCCGCCTTCTGGAAGCAGGCTGAAGGATCAATGAAGACCGGCAAAGACCTGACACTCATCGTGGGTGGAGGCCCTGCGGGCTCGGCCTGCGCTTTTGAACTTACAAAGTCCGGCAGATCCTGCCTTCTCCTGGAGAAGGAGGAGTTCCCCAGGGAAAAGGTTTGCGGAGGGATACTCAGCCACAGGGCCGCCTCGGTACTGGTCGGATCCGGCATGATCTCCACGGAGGAGCTGGAAGACCTGACCCTGAGAAAGCATTCCACCATTACATTCTGGGACAGGGGTGAGTATCTCCGCAGATACACGTCGCCATCGGACCCTGTCAGGATCATATCCAGGTCCCGGTTCGACGGTTTCCTTCTTCAAAGGGCCGCTTCCGCCGGGGCGGAAGTGCGTACCGGCCAGAAGGTGGAGAGCGTCGACAAAGTTTCCGCCGCCACTTCTTCCGGTGAGAGTGTGTTCTTTCGACATCTGGTGGGGGCTGACGGGACCACCAGCATCGTAAGGAGACTGGTTTCAGGCAGAAGGAGCAGGAAGACAGGCATGGGAATTCATTACCTGGTTCCTCTCCCGGAACTCGAACAGGAACCGGAGGGTCTGGAAATACATTTCGGGCATATTCCCTATGGCTACATCTGGGTCATTCCAGGAACGGACAGTGTGAATATCGGCGCAGGCGCCCTGGGCAGTCCGGTTTCCCCGTCGGACATCGTCGAGGCGCTGGGCAAGTTCATGGGCTCCATCCACTGTTCCGTTTCCCACCGTCAACTTCGTGGCGCTGCGATACCCTCACTGGTTCTGCACAGGGATCTCGGGAAGGGTAATATCTACCTTGCGGGGGACGCTGCCGGTCTTGTTGACCAGGTTTCCGGAGAGGGCATCGGTCACGCGGCTGAAAGCGGAATGCTGGTTGCCCGGTGCATCCTGTCGGGAGACAGACGCGGCACTTTACTGAAGAGATCGGGTAACTGCATTGATATGGTGAGGCAGTCGACCTTCTACCGTCATCTGCTCCACAGCCGTCCTGCAAGGCGAACTGCGATGATGAGCCTTCGCGACAGCGAGGAATTCGCCCGGGGCTACTGGAACATCATCTCCGGAAAGGAATCATACAACGAGATGTTCAGCCGCATACTCGGCTGAGAGCTTTCCGAAACTCAGATCTCGGTTTCTATGTACTCCGCTATCTGCGCCGGGAGAAGACCCGCCATCCTGTACAGCTCCTCCGGTCTTCCAGAGGCGCCGTACTCCGTTACTCCCTTCCGCCTGAGGTTGATGGACTTCCGGAAACAGGCTATGGCTATGGCCATCTTCGAGCCCATGCCTGTGTCCATATCATGGTCCTCGTAGGTCAGCACCAGATTGTACAAGGAGAGTTCGTCCAGCAGCCTGGGCCCGATGCACAGGGGACAGCTCACACCGTACACGGCTGTGGAGATACCCTTACCCTCCAGTATCTCCCTGGCCTCAAGGGCTTTCGACACCATCGCTCCCATGGCCACGATGGCGACATCGGTGCCTTTCCTGATGTGGTCGTGCATCCCGTACACGAATCTGTAGGAATCACCGAAGAAAGGCTCTCCGTTATCATCTGTAATGACGGGGATCTTGGACCTTCCCATGGCTATGAAGAAGTTGCCCGGATGCGTGGCCGCATACCTGATGACCCTGTCGGTCTGATTGGGATCGGCCGGGACCACGGTGTTGCAGTGGTAGAGGCTTCCCATGAGACTTATGTAGTTGATGCATTGATGGGTCTTACCGTCCATTCCCACATCGAGTCCGCAGTGGGTGGCCACCACCTTGAGGTTGGTCATGTTTATGTCGTTCAACCTGTGCTGGTTGAAGGTCTCGTCGGCCGCGAAGACACCGAAGTCCGCCCAGAAGGCCACCTTTCCGGCGATGGAAGCCCCGCCGGCGACCGAAGCCGTGTTGTGCTCCATGATGCCCGACTGGAAGAAATGGTCAGGATATTCTTCACCGAACTCACTGGTCTTGACGGATCCGGCAAGATCGCAGTCGAAGACCAGCGGAAGGTTGTCTGTGTTCATCCTTGCCAGGTCCATCAGAGCGTTCCCGAAGGCTCCGCGATTGTCTCCGGGGTGATCGGGCTCGTAGACGGTGGGTGTTCCCTCCAGGTCAAGGATCTCGTAGGGCAGTCGGAGGTTGAAGTCCCCCCGGCCCTTCCAGCTGTCCTGTCGAAGCGCCGATAGCTCCTTCAGGTCGTTGGGAAGCTCCAGTTCAGCCAGGGCATCCTCGGCCTGGTCCGGCTTCAGCGCCATTCCGTGGAAGCGCGGGTCGTTCTCCATGAAGGACACACCCTTGCCCATTACTGTCATGGCAAGGACCAGCCTTGGTGCGCGTGAGGTTATGTCGGGCCGAAGGGCCCTGTAAAGGGCTGACAGATTGTGACCGTCCACCTCGGTGACATCCCAGCCGTCCGCCCTGTACTCCGATGCGATGTCCGTGTACATCACCCTGTCGGTCCTGCCCGAGATCTGCAGTCCGTTGCAGTCCACCACCACGGTCATGTTGTTGAGGCCGAATTGCCTTATGAACCTCCTGGCCTCTGCAATCTGACCCTTCTGGTGCTCTCCGTCGCCTGTGACCACCCAGACGTGGTTGTGTATTCCCCTGCATCTGTCCGCAAGGGCCATGCCGGCAGCGGAAGAGACGCCCTGCCCCAGGTTGCCCGTCGTCAGTTCCACACCCGGGATAGACCGCTCGATGTGACCTTCGAAGGGGCTTCCGGCTTTTCTGAAGGTTGCCACTGCCCTCTGGAGGTCGAAGAACTCCAACCTGCCCAGGGTGGCGTAGACTCCCGGCGAGGTGTGCCCGTGGCTCACCACTATTCTGTCGCGTCCATCCTTCAGGGGCTCGCGGGGATCCACGTTGGCCTGTGACCAGAGGAGGGTGAATATCTCCAGCGAGGACATTGAGCCTCCCGGATGTCCGCTCCCTGCCAGAGTGGTCATTCTGATTATATCGCCCCTGGCGTTCCTGCAGAACTCCTTAAGGGCCTTATGGTTATCGATCGACAGATCGAAGGGCTTGAAGAGCGTCCGTTCTATTCTTCCCAAGAGTCCTTCTCCATCTTCCCTTTGAGCTTTTCCACGACCCTGTCGAAGACGCTGTCGGCCCTGGCCAGGGTCTCCTCCAGGTATTCCTCCGCCTGGTTCCTCTTGTCGTCTGCGTACTCATCGTCCTCCAGGTCGCCGAGATTTATCAGTACATTGTAATAGGCGCTGACACCCGCCGCCCTTGCAGCGGCTGCAGCCACACCGGCATCGGATACCGATGCCTGAAGACCCTTTTCTTCAAGCTCCGAGGCCAGGTCGATGATCTCCGGGCACAGCCTCAGGACACGAAGCGGAACCTCGATCGCCCTTCTGACGGCATCCTGGATATCCCCGCCGGCCCTTGCAGCGTCCATCCAGGAGTTGAAGGCCGCTGTGTCGTCGTCGATGGCGTCAAGCAGATTATCCTTGATGGCCTGGGCTCTTGGTGCGATTTCCCTCATGAGGTCCCAGTTCTCCCTGCATTTCCTGCTCTTGACGGAAAGGTTGGCTACCATGGCGTCCAGGGAGGCCCCCAGCGATCCCATCAGCGCTGCGGCGGAACCGCCTCCCGGCGCTGGAGAATCTGTGGACAGCTCATCGGAAAAAGCCCTGCATGTCATACCCGACAGGTTCACCTCCCTTTCGGTCACCATGAACTCGATGATCTTCTCCTCAGGGTCGAATGGGGCGACATCCCGAAGGCCCATGGACCTTATGGCCACCTCTATCAGTTCGGCCTGGGGGACACCCGTGGTCTTGCCCTGTCTTCCCGTCTCCGACAGACCCCTGTCCTGTTTCTCAATGTAGTACTTTCCCGCCTCCAGCATTGCGCTCAGGGGAAGAAGACCAACGACTTCCGAACCGGTAACCCTGGCGCCCAGCTTCTCCGCCTCTTCCTTGACCGCCTCGAATCCCATGTGCAGGGGTGTTACGGATATATCGGTCAGGTTCATGGTGACCTGGGCCGTCTGGTACTCCTCGATGAACCATCCGGTGGCCTTGCAGCACTGCAGCTTTCCCGGCTGCTTGACTTTATTGCCGTTCTCATCCCGTTCGAACTTCCATTCGTCGTTCCTGATGAACCTTCCGTTGTCCCTTATGGTAAGTCCGATGTCCCTGGCCACTCCCGGGTCCCTTGTGTTCAAATTCACGTTGTAGGCGATGAGGAAGTTCCTGGCGCCTATGGTGCATACACCTGTACGGGCGACCTTGTCGTTCCATTCGTTGGGGCCGAAATCCGGTTTCCACTCCGGCTTGCCCAGCTTGTCATGCAGAGCTTCGTACTCCCCCTTACGAATGTTCGGGAGCTTCTCCCATTCAGGCTTTGAGGCGGCCTTCTCGTAGAGGTAGACTGGGATCCCCAGCTCCTCGCCGACCCTCCCGCCCAGCCTGCGGGCGTAATCAGCGCAGTCCTCCATGGTCACACCGGCCACGGGCACGAAGGGACAGACGTCCGTTGCACCGTGCCTGGGATGCTCCCCCGTGTGCTTGCGCATGTCTATGAGTTCCCCGGCCTTCCTTATAAGCTGGAAGCAGCTTTCAATGACCGCTTCGGGCTCACCGGCTATTGTTATGACCGTTCTGTTCGTGGCGGCCCCGGGATCGACGTCCAGGACTCTGCACCCGCTGACCGAGTCCGCCGCCTTGACAACCTCGTCGATTATCTCCCTGTTCTGCCCCTCTGAGATATTGGGGACAGCCTCCACTATGTTTTTCGACATTGTACCCTCCAGATGATGTTGAAGGTATTTCTGAGAAAGAGATTTTACTGTAGATTCAAGTATCAAAGCTAGGAAGAGGACGCCTGGAAGTCAACGAGGAAATAGGGGTCTAAATGGTTCGAGGAGTTGTGGAAGGATTCTACGGACGTCCCTATGAAGGGGGAAGGAGGAGCATCCTCCTGCGCTTGCTCTCCCAGCTGGACGACCCGGCCTACATTTACGCCCCCAAGAACGACACTTTTCACCGGCTCAGGTGGCGCGAAGACTATCCCATGGAAAGCTGGCGGCTTCTTCAGAATGACATCCATCAGGCTGCGGATTCCGGGATCTGCTTCATTTTCGGTATAAGTCCCTGGGGATTCCGGGATGGCGAGCACCCTGTACTGCAGAGGAAGGCGAGGACCGCCATGGAGGCGGGAGCTTCGGGAGTCGCCGTCCTCTTTGACGATATTCCCCAGAGGGCGGACCCGGAACTGGCCCGAAGGCAGCTGACCCTCGTGGGTGAGGCCCTTGAAGGCCTTGGCGGCCGCGTATTCCTGTGCCCCTCGCTGTACTGCAACGAACTGCTGGTCCGTCACGGTGGGGATGAGTACCTTGCCGCGTGGAGCGAGAACGTCCACCCGGAATGGACGTCCATGTGGACCGGCAGGGAGGTGGTCTCCCGGCGCCTGGATATAGATTCCCTCGACGAAGCCGCCGGGCTGCTCGGGGGAAGGCCCGCCATCTGGGACAACTTCCTGGCCGATGACTACTGCCTGAGACGGGTATACCTGTCCGAACTTGATCAGAGAATACCCGCGGACCTCGAGTATTTCCTGAATCCCTCTGAGTGTTTTCCGGCAGCCCTCTACGGGGTTCGTTCCCTGATTACGGCTACCGGTGCCCGGTGTCCCTGGCCCGGGGAGCTGGGAACCCTGCCTGACGCCTGGGAGGTCCTGGCCGGATTCCATCATACTCCATGGTCCACCGCCGGTATCGCATCCGAAATGATCAATGGTCTTCTCGGTGCATTCAACAGGGGTCCTGATGCCGGCCTGCTGGCGGGACTCGAAGAGACACGACGTCTCATGTACAGGTTCCTGGACGATCTTGAGGGTATTCCCTGGGGATGGGAGCTTGCACCCTACGTCAGGGACCTTGTTAGAATGTTAGGCTGGTGGCTGGAAATACTCATGCTGTCATCCAGGTCCGAGAGGACCTCGAGGCTACGCCATCTGATGTTCCGAAGGCTCCCCTTCGATCATCCTCTTGCATCGATGACCGCGGAGCTTGCCGGATCCCACCAGAAAGGGGATTCATGAAGATCCATCTCGCAGGCTACAACACTGATGTCCAGTTCGGTGGCAGCACACCCGAGACCCTCTCGGCGTCCTATGCAAGGATAAGCAGAGACCCCAGACCCATCGATCAGCTGCGGGAGGAAGCCTGCAGGGAGGTGGAGAAGGCCAGGGAGTCCAACAGGCGCATCGTGTTCGATTACGGTCACGGGTCCGTTGCCGAACACGCCGTATTCAATTTCGACCTCCTGGACATCTCGAGGCTTGCGGCGGAAGAACTTCAGAACTTCAGGCTGGCCAGCTTCACTGAGAAGTCCCAGAGGTATATCAGGATCGGGGAGGATTTCGTTGTTCCCCCGGAGCTTCCGGAAGACAGGGTAAAGGATTACCGGGAGGAGGCGGTCCGGCTCTTCAGCGCGTACGACATCCTTTACAGGCGGCTGAGGGAAGGAGGACTGGAGAAGGAGAGGGCCAAGGAGGACGCCAGGTACGTTCTGCCCCTTGCCACATCCTGCCAGATGGGCATGACTCTGAACGCCAGGGAACTGGAGCACATGATCCGAAGGCTTTCCTGCCATCCCCTTTCGGAGGTGAGGGGAATCGCCGGCAGGCTGCTTGAACTGGTGATGGAAGCGGCTCCCTCACTGTTCCTGTTCCTGGAACCCACCTCGATGGACGGTTTTGCCCATTCCATGTCCCCGGTACATAGCCCTCCGTCGAAGACCGTGATACTGGCGGATTGCGACGATGATTCAAGGGTAGGGGCCCTTTTGCTCCAGTGGAGGGAAGGCTGGTCCCTGGACCGGGCGATGTCGGAATGGCACGACCTTGGAGAAGGTTCCAGGCTTGAGCTCTTTCGGGAAGCCCTGAGCGGTCTCGGGATACATGATACCGTGCCCAGGCAATGGGAGTTCTTCAGGGCCGTGTTCCAGGTGGTCGTCTCTTCGAGTTCCTACGCTCAGCTCAAGAGGCACAGGATGTGCACGCGGCTTGCCTCGGTGTACGACCCGGTCCTTGGGGTCACGGTGCCTCCCAGCATTTCGGAGGCCGGAATGGAGGCGGAGTTCATGTCGGCGCTTGAAACGGCGGAAGAGTTCGCAGGAGGCATGGACAGGCTCTTCCCATACATGCTTACGAATGCGCACAGGCGGAGAGTGACCATGGATATCAACGGCAGGGAACTCTACCACTTCTCCAGGCTGAGGGAGGATGAGCATGCCCAGTGGGACATTCGGGGGATAGCTCATTCCATGGTTGAATCTGTAAGGAAAAGGGCTCCTCTCACCTTTCTGCTGGCAGGCGGAAAATCAGAGATGGGGGCCTTGCTGGACTGAGTATCACCTGAGGTCCATTTCCAGCACCTTGGGTGTTCCCATCAGCTCTCCCGAAACAGGTGTGATCTTGAGGAAGACCCCGTTTCCGGCACTGCCCCGTGGAACTCCGGCCAGGTCATCACCGAAATCCCAAACGAATCCACCCTGGTAAATGCTGCTGTTCCTTCCGTAGAGGTCTCCCGTCACCGTTGCTTCCCCCCAGGAACAGCCTCCGTCCGCACTGAAGGTGACGTCGATGTCCAGTATCCTTCTCCCGGGATCGGAGAGCTCGTAGGAGATGTCGGCCTGACCTCTGGACAGGGATATTTCCCTGACCGCCGCCTGCATGACCGCAGGAAGACGGGAATTGTCGATGGAGATGGGACCAATCTCCTGGGTGAATACCGTATCATCGTCGACAGCCCCGACCCTGATCCTGAGTTCCAGCCTCTCTGTTCCGGGAAGATCCTCCGACGAGTTCCAGATCAGTGAAGACCTGTAGGTGGAATGCGGGTAGTAGCCGCTCGGGATCAGACCGCCGGCGGGTACCCATGTTGAAGTGCCCTCTATCCGGTACTCCAGGACCATGAGTATGGAATCCCCCTCGGCGTCCGATATTTCGAATGATATGGGGACCGATCCCCTGAAGTGGTCCCATTTTTCTGGCGAGTTCACCCTGAGCGACGGCAGGAGATTGTTGTCCACGTGGAAAGGCGACGAGGAGACGGACACACCCTGCCCGGAATCGGGAGGCAATGCCCGAAACCTTACATCGTGGGCGTCGAGTCCCGGGATGTCCTGGTCCGAGGCCCATATGATCTCGTATTGATAGCTGCCGGTCACCGGCACCGAGCTTTCCGGGACCGTGGCCCTGTCCCAGCTGTTCCCGCCGTCCAGGGAGTACTCCCAGATGTATGAGAGAGGGTCGTCCTTCGCATCGGACAGCCTCACACCCAGACGGACCCTTTCGGAGACCTCCTCTATCGGGACTATGATCTGCGCCACCGAGGGGTTCTCCAGTCCGTTCTGCACCTGTGTCAGACTCCATGGACCCGGATCCGTGTCCGCCGCCCGAACCCGCAGCAGAACTCCCTCCGTCTCCTGGAGACCCTCCTCTCCTGCAGCGTTCCACCTGACGGGATCTCCGTACAACCATGACGGTATCTCCATTGTGCTTCCCGAGAGACGGGCGTTCCGCCAGGTCTCCCCGCCGTCAGTGGAGTACTGGGCCTGCAGCTGCACTACATCGCTCTCCGGGTCCTCCACCGAGTAGAAGATGAGGAAACGGCCGCTGGATTCCTCCTCCAGTGATGAAAGGAAGAGGCTGGGAGGGGTATTGTTGTCAAGATGGAAAACGTTGGAGATTCCGCTTATGCCGGGGCCGGCAGGGCAGAACGGGGTTATCTTCAGGGCGCAGTCAACAACATCTCTGCCCGGCAGGTCGATATCGCTCATCCACGTGATGCTGCCGCCGTCGTCCATGAAACTGGACGTCCCTGTCCAGGAGTATCCGGCGTTCAACGAATAGGATAGGGACACGGCGGTTTCCCTTCCCCCCTCGATCGTGTATGGAATGACAACGCTTCCCGAAACCTCGGAAGTTATACTGCCGGCACGGACGACGGGCAGGTGGGTTGTTCCATAGCTACCGCTGTTGAACTCATCGCAGAGGATCTGTGGCCAGAACGCATCGGATACCTGTCCCCCGGGCACAGAGAAGCAGGCCAGCTTTCCCGACCTGCCCAGGACCACCAGTTCCAGACCACCGTCCCCGTCGATGTCACCTGCCGCAGGGGCTCTTGAAACCGCCTCCCCGAACCTAAAAGGGAAGCCATCGATATCCTCCCCCTGAGAGTTCCATGCGTAGACGAACCCGCTGTCGCATCCCGCGATCACGGCTGTCCCTCCCCCGGCGGAGGATACTATGGGCGAAGTGGGCAGACCCCGGGTGAGGTTCGGCCACCTCCATGTACCTGCGATGTTCCCGCTGCTCTTCAGAAGGGTCACATTACCGTCCACTGTAGCCACTGCAACCTGAAGGTGACCCGCCTCCTGGCTCAGATGGCCGATGGCGAGGCTGCCCCCGGCGACCCTGTCGTCGAGAAAGAAAGGCCAGCCGTCAATGATCTCTCCGCTTGAGTTGAGGGCGTATATCCTGTCATTGTTCGTAGCGAACACCACATCGCCGAGACCGTCCGCGTCAATGTCGGCGGAGACCGGCACACTGCCCAGCGTATAACCGGTACTCACGGGCCATCCGGGAAGGGTGGTGCCATCCGGTGAGATCACGTAGAGTGTCATGTTCACCAGGCCGCAGACAAGGCCATATCCGGAATTGCCTCCCAGGGAAACCTGTGAGGGCTGCCACTGGAGTCTTGCCGGGAGCTGAACCGGCCACCCGGGACAGTACCGGCCGCTGCGGTCTATCAAGTTGACTTCTCCGCTGGAAGTACCGAAGGCTATCTCCATGAAGCAGTCCTCATCCAGATTGACCACGGAAATCCCGGTTACGACTGGGCTTCCCGCCTGCACCGGCCACGGGGGCAGTTCACGTCCGCCATGGTCCACCATGTGAAGTGTCCCGTCATTGTCGGCATAGACGATCACGTGTCCGGTTTCCGGCGTGTACATGGCCGCCGGTCTCCTGGAGACACCGTTCTCAGCGGAGACAGGAAAACCCCCGATGGGGGACCCGTCGGATGACCAGGCGCCCAGTCCATGGTCTCCCATGGCTATGAAGATGTCCATGGAACCGTTTTCGTTCAGAGCCAGCAGGGGACTGCTGAACGGAAGGCAGCCGATATCCGTTTCCCAGTCGGGTGTCTGAACTGCGACAGCCGCCGCAAACAATAGAAAAGAGAGCATTCGAACCTCCGAGAAACATTGATGATAATCAATGATATTATACTATTGAGGAACAATATTCTGCTAACCGTGTTCCTTTCCGTTACAAGGGCCGGGAAGCAGCAGTCGGAGGTTGACTCAAAACCGGTGTGGGCCAATAATTGTAATATTATGAATATGTATAGGGGTTGGAAGATATTCTGAGGATTTTGGAGAAGATAGCTATGAAGCACTGTTTATTCATGATACTTATCATTCTTTCTGAGGTAGCTTCAGGAGGCTCTCTACCATTTTCCCGGTCGGGAGTGCTTGACACTCCGGATGCATACATTCTCCAGCACACGGAGATAGAGGTTGAACTCGGGGCATCGGCCTATACGATAGAGGACTCCTCCGGCGCTTCCAACAGCGAGTTCATGATAACGGGTCACCTGGATGTAGGCCTCTTCAGGTACGGGCAGCTGGGAATCTCTTTTCTGGGCGATGGAGGTGTCGTGGGTAACGCCAAGGTGGGTATCCTCTTCGAGGGTATCACAGTCCCCGCCTTTGCCGTCGGGCTGGATAACATCACCGGAGAGAGGTACATAGACTGCTTCAAGGTGGACTCCGCCGGAGTGGAGAGGTACTACCAGTACGACCATGCTCAGAACTGGTCGGCGTACGCCGTGATGTCCAAGGACCTCAGCTATCTGATGGGTATTCCCGCCACGGTTAGTCTCGGTGTAGGCATCGGAAGGTTCGTGGGAGTCATCGACAGTGGTGCCCTGGGCATAGGCAGTTCGATTTCCCACGGTCTCTTCGGCTCTGTCGTGTACAGGCCTTCCGAGCAATTCACAGTGGCCCTGGAGCAGGATGGCCGTGATTTCAACCTTGGCGCCTCCTACAGAGTCAACGAGTACATAACCCTCGAGATGGCCTGGGCCGAGTTCGAGCAGACCATCTTCCCACCGGAGAACCAGAACAAGATGGACATCATGCAGAATTCCAAGGTTTCCATCGGCATACTGTCCAGCATCGGCCCTATCTTCGGGGTCCGTCAATTGGCCCTTGAGCGGGAGCAGCAGAGGATTGAGAGGGCGAGGGAGCGCCTGGAGGAGCTGGAAGCCCGCAGACGGGCCGCAGAAGCGGAACTCCAGAGGCTCCGTGATCTTCTTGAGAATCGCTGAAAAGACGGGGGCCAAGATGAAGTTCCTTCTTCTCCTTGTTACACTGACGTTCGTCTCCATGGTATACCCCCAGGCGGATGAGGCTGCTGAAGTACGGCCCGCCGGACCGGATACTACCGGGGTCACAGACGATCAGATTCAGCGCGCCGCTGCAGAGCTGGCGGACATAGAAGCCCAGATAGCGAGGGAAGAGGAGAGGCTGGAAATGATAATGTCGGAGCTGCTTCAGCTCAGACGACTTCACGCCATGCTCTCCAATGCAGAAAGCGCGTACCTGCTGGGGGAGGAACTCTACAACTCAGGCTCAATTGTCTGGGCCCGGGACGCCTACAGGTCGGT
>CAZXEF010000071.1:0-8033 GCA_964639605.1 uncultured bacterium
ACGTCCCTATGGGGCTATGCCATGGCGACCGCGGCACTCATCGTGGCGCTCATGGCACCTGTGATGGGTGCTGCTGCGGACGCCGGCGGACGCAGGAAACAGTTCCTCGGGGCGATGACCCTCTTCGGCATCACCGCCGCCGGTCTTCTTTCCCTAACGGGTCCTGGTGACATCTGGCCGGTACTGGGTCTCCTCATAGCGGGTCAGGTGGGTTTTGCCGGTGCTAATGTTTTCTACAACTCCCTCCTGGTCTCGGCCGTCGAACCCGGCAGGCGGGATATCATCTCCGCAAGAGGCTACGCCTTCGGGTACCTCGGCGGCGGAATTCTCCTGGCCGTGAACCTGCTGATGATAAGGAAGCCTCAGATATTCGGACTGGCCGATGCCTCCACGTCCATAAGGCTGGTCTTCCTCAGCGTTGCAGCGTGGTGGGCCCTGTTCTCCATACCCCTTTTCCTGAAGGTCCCTGAAGGGCTGTCGGGAAACGCAAGGACGCTGTGCGGGTCCATCCGCACAGGATTCGCCACCATGTCCGCCACCTTCCGCCACATCAGGGCAAGGCGAAGCATCTTCAGGTTCCTGCTGGCTTTCCTTCTTTACAACGACGGTATCCAGACGGTCATCATGATGGCCACCGTGTACGGCAAGGTGGAACTTGGGCTCAGCTCGGGCCATCTCATCGGAGCCCTGCTATTGACGCAGCTGGTGGGAGTTCCGGGGAGTCTCGCCTACGGATGGCTGGCCAAGAGGTTCGGTTCCAGGAGAATGATATACACCGGCATAGCAGGATATATCTGCATAGTGGCATACGCTTTCTGGATGAAGACCGCAACGGACTTCTGGATACTCGCCGGTTCCGTTGCCCTCTTCATGGGAGGGATCCAGGCTGTCAGCAGGAGTTACTATTCCAGAATGATCCCCAGGGGGATGAACGCTGAGTATTTCGGCTTCTTCTCCATCTCTCAGCGATTTGCCAGTATATTCGGACCGTTGATGTTCGCTGCTGTGCATGACATCACCGGGAGCTCGAGGCTCTCTATACTGTCGCTGCTGGCCCTGTTCATCTCCGGAGGCATCATCCTTCGGACGGTGGAGGAACCGGCCGGAGAGGAACCGGCCGGAGAGAAACCGGACGGAGAAGAATGATAATCGCACCCGTGCTGCTGGGCATGCTGCTGCTGGAAGAGATCCTTCACAGGCTCAACAGGGGTACCATCTTCACGAACGTGGACCTTGCGGGAGAGTCTGTGGAATACGTGGAGAGTGGAGAACAGGGTAGACTGACGAGGATCCTGTCCTGGATCAGACTGACCCAGCTCTTCCTCTTCGGTTTCCTGTTCGCCTACGTGGCAGCCAGTTCGGGAGTAAGGCTGATGTATACACCGGCGGGACAGCTGTCAGGCCTTCTTCTTCTCACGCAGGTGGTCCGCATACTGAACAGGAAGGTCATAAACCAGTGGGCGGTCCTTGGAGTAGCGGTGGTCCTGCAGGGTCTTCTGCTGGTCCTCCTTATCCTCACGGGGCTGGGTCAGGGCGGTCCGGCAGGCGAGTACGACTTCCCGGGAAGGTGGGCAATGTCACTGGCTTCCTTCAGTGTGCTTTTCATTCTGACCGTGACCGTCCCCTTCGCCATCACATACTACCTCAGGCTCATCGCCAGGGAGGGAAGCGGATTCTACTACTTCCTGCCTCCCCTTATCTACTCCGAATACTGGATCAGGAGACTGACAAGGGTCACGGCGAACCTTGCCCTGGCAGTACTTCTGCTGCTGACCTTAATAACTGTCAGCTGTGGTTACCCTCTGGCCCCGGCCATCGTGCACATGACGACGGTCCTCGTCCTTTTCCCGGCGCTGACACTATTCAGGAACAGCATGCGCCTGCACCATCCGGGAGCTGTCTCACTGGTGCTGCTGGCCTGGCTCCTTAGGCTGGGCCTGCTTCTCTTCGAAGCCGTCTCCCCCGGTAATGGCTGGATCGGCTGATATCAGCCGCTCGATCCTGCTTCAGCTCCCGCTGAACCCGTCTGCCCCCCTCGAGTCAACGGGGAACGTACCCCTTGCGGGAGCCACTCTTGCCGCCGCGGCTTCCCTACCGCCATCCAGTCTGGTGGACCAGGACGATGCGGACACGCTGGGGGACAGGGAGCTGCTGAACCTCCTGCTTCAGAAGGATCCTGCTCTCGTGGCCTTCACCCTTTACATGTGGAATGCCGAGAGGAGCGCGTGGCTGGCCAGGGCCCTCAAGAACGAGAAGCCGGACATTGTCACAGTCGGCGGAGGACCGGAGGTTTCCCGTGACAACGATTGGCTGATTCGAGAAGGCGGTTTCGACCTGCTGGTTGCAGGAGAGGGGGAGGGAGCAGCAGCAGAAGTGCTGGATCCGGCCGGGGCGGCAGCCATATCAAGGGAAACCGGTGGTTTTCTGCAGACAGACGCGACAGACTTTCCCCCCGGTTTTTACCCTAATCCATGGCTTGAAGGCTACCTCGATCCGTCAGGCCGTTCCGTTCTCCTCGAAACGGTCAGGGGATGTGCCGCAGGGTGCGTATACTGCTCCTACAGGAGGTCCCATCCCCATCCCCGGATCATGGAAGCAAAGGAAGTGATCGGTCTGCTGCGCACCTTTGCAGAAAACGGGACGGATGAGGTTGTTTTCCTGGATCCCACCTTCAACGCCCGGCCGGACCTGGCTCATCTGTTGAAGGGGATGTCGGGACTGGGAATAGAGTTCTTCGGAGAGATGCGGGGGGACCTGATCGGGCCCGAAATCGCGTCCATGATCATGGACGCGGGTTTTCGCAGCGTCGAGATAGGGCTGCAGTCATGCAACAGGAACTCACTTGAGCTTGCCGGAAGGCCGGGGGATCCCATGATGGTCCTTGAGGGTGCGATGAACCTCAAGAGAGCGGGAGTGACACCCGTGATCGATATAATGCTCGGACTTCCCGGCGACACTCCGGGGGATGCGGTCAGAACCGCCATGATGTTAAGGGACAGGGATCTGCATCACGATCTTCAGGTCTTTCACATCTCCATACTCCCGGGTACCGCTCTCAGAGGCCGCTGCGGTTGCGGGGCAATGGACCGTCCCCCCTACTACATGTTCGATCCGCCTCTCATGGGAGGTTTCGCTCCAGCCAGGGAGGAGATAGCGGACATAGCGGGTTACGACCTTGATCTTGCGGCGCGGCCGATACTCTTCGAAGACTGGCCGGCTACCGTCACACTCGACCTGGATGAAGGACCGGCACCGGCAGTCGCCATACCCTCCTTCAGGCAGTCCTCACTGCGTATCAGCTCGAATGACCTCTGGGAGAAAAGGCACAGGCTGATCGAATGCGTGCGGACCCGGAGGGAGGCCGACCCGTTCTGCGTGCTGGACCTGATCCTTATGCCTTGCCGCTCCTTCCCCCTGGACCTCGTAGAAATGATCAGGACGCTGGACACACCCCTGGATTACTCCGGCAGGACCGCACGGGCTCTGGGCAGGGAGGGCGATCTCAGGGTGGCCATCCTGGTCCGGGATGCTTCGGGCTTCGATCCGCACTGGATAGTCTCGGCCGCCGTTGAGTGCACGGTGGCCGTCGATGCAGGACATCCTTCCATGATGCCGAACAGTATGTGGAGTAAGGGCGTGTGCGTAAGGCTCCCGGGGGAGGACTGGGACATGGCGGAGCTTGCGTCACTGGTCCCGTCGATTCACCAGGTCTACTTCACGGAGAGATCGATGGAAGAGAAGTGGAGCGCCGCTCTGGACCTGTGAGGTACCGGCTTCGAATTCATTGACAGGGTCCGTGCTTCGGCTTATTTGTCATCCAAAGCCAAGGCACAGACCCGATCAAGGAGACCACATGAACAAGATAGTCGCCCGGTTCGCGGATGGCAGTATCCTCAAAGGTTTCACAAGCGATTTCGCACCGGACAAGAAGCTGTTCCATCTCTCAAGGATGACCGACCACCAGGTGGAGATAGTCAACGTCGAAAAACTGAAAGCCGTCTTCATCGTTAAGGATTGGGGCGGCAATCCGGAACACAGGGAGTCCAGTGATTTCGATGAAAGCCACACTGTCGGGTACGGCTCCCGGCTCAAGGTGGTGTTCAAGGACGGAGAGGAGTTCATCGGGGTCGGTATGGGATACAACCCGGACAGGATAGGGTTCTTCATAACCCCGTGCGACCCGAACAGCAACACTGTAAGGGCTTTCGTGGTCAACGACTTCGTCGATCACATCGAGAAGCTCCAGGCTCCTACCTCTCCTGCGTCTCCTTCTTGATAGAGTCCGGTACCGGCTGCTTCCGGTCGTAGGCCACCGGGGCCCTGCCCTCCTCCACGTGAAGGATCTCCCTGCCTTCCCTGTGCCCTATCTCGAACGCGTTGAGGTTCATCTTGAGGAACCTCCCGGGCACGGTCTTCTCTATGGACCTGACCCATGTATCTATACTGAACAGCCTTCCCAGCGATGCCAGCATGCCTATGGCTATCATATTGGCCGCCAGGGGAGTCTTGAACTCCTCAACGCTGATGGCGGTGAGGGGGAACCCGTAGACCCTGCCCTGGGGCAGCTGGTTAACGTAAGTACTGTCCACCAGTATGATGCCGTCCTCCTCCACCTCGCCCGCGAACTTGTCAGAGCTCTCCTGGTTCATGGCCAGCAGGATGTCCAGATGCCGGCAGTTGGGATATAGAATCTCCTTCCTGGAGATGATTATATCGGTCCTGCTGGCTCCGCCTCTGGCCTCCGGGCCGTAGCTCTGGGTCTGGCACACATTGTAATCAGACTGAATCGAAGCTTCGGAGAAGACTCTTCCGGCAAGCCCCAGGCCCTGGCCTCCCGCCCCCGACAGTCTTACTTCGTAGTATTTCTTCATTTTTCAGCCTCCGCTGCCTTCTTCGCCTTCACGCAGAGCGCCCTGTACCTTTCATCGTAGGACGGGACGTCCCTGTCAACGAATATCCCCCTGACGACCTTATCGTCGGCCTGGCCTTCCTTGAGCGCCTTGAGCTGACTGATGTTTATGGTGTTGTCCTTGAGGAGCTTCATCATCTCCACAGGACCCCCCTGCCGGTTGGCCCTCCCGAAATTGGTGGGACAAGGAGCCAGCACCTCAACAACGCTGAAGCCGTTCTTCCTGAAAGCCTTAAGGAGCAGGTTGTCAAGCTCGGTCACGTGGTAGACGGTCCCGCGGGCCACGAATGATGCTCCGGCGCCTTCCATCAGCTTGCAGACGTCGAAACCCGGCTCGATCATTCCGTAGGGCGTCGTGGCCGTTCTGGCTCCGGGGGGAGTGGTGGGGGAGAACTGCCCGCCGGTCATCCCGTAGTTGTTGTTGTTAACTATGATAGCCGATATACCTATGTTCCGCCTGGCGGCGTGGATAATGTGGTTCCCGCCTATGGCCAGTGCGTCTCCGTCACCCATCACGGCCATCACGTTGAGACTTGGATTGGCCATCTTCACTCCGGTGCCGAAGGCAAGGCTCCTGCCGTGTGTGGTGTGGAGCGTGTTGAAGTCGACATAGACCGGCATCCTGGACGTACACCCTATGCCCGAGACCATGACTATGTCATCCAGGTCCCACTGCATGGCGTGCACCGCCCTTATGATGGAGCCCATAACGATCCCGATCCCGCAGCCCGGGCACCATACATGGGGAAAACGTTTCTTGGCCCTCAGGTACTTGTACTCGTATGGAATGACGGCAGGCATCAGATCACCTCCATTACTGTATTTACTATCTCCTCGGGTGTGATCTCGTAACCGTCGACCCTGTGAAGTGGAACGACTCTCACCGAGTCCTTGGTCATCCTCTCCACCTCATGTATCATCTGGCCCTGGTTAAGCTCCGGGACCACTATCACATCCTTCGAGTCGAGATTTTCCTTCACCGTCTTGTCAGGGAAGGGCCACAGTGTCACCGGACGGAAGACACCGACCTTCTTCCTCCTCTTCTTCAGGATGGCCTGTGCAGCCAGTGCCGAGCGGTATACAGACCCGTAGGCGAATATTACAACGGAGCTCCCTTCCAGGTCATGCATCATCACATCCTCGAGCTCGTCCAGCCTCCTGGTTATCTTGTGCTTCAGCCTGTCCATCTTTGCGTTGACCTCGTTCTGCTTCCTGGTGGGAAAGCCCTGGCTGTCATGGGTGAGGCCGGTCACATGGAACCTGTAGCCGCTTCCGAAGGAGGCCATGGGAGATACATTGGTGGCGGAATCATGGTAGTGCTCGTACCACTCCACCGGCACGTCCGGCACCGGCATCTTCTCAATATGGACTTCGTCCCTGAGCGGGAACCTGACCCTCTCCCTCATGTGGCCTATTACCTCATCGGGAAGAAGTATCACCGGGGTCCTGAACATCTCTGACAGGTTGAAGGCCCTTATGGTGAGCTGGAAGCACTCCATGACATTCGAAGGGGCCAGGACTATGACAGGGTGGTCGCCATGGGTGCCCCACCTTGACTGCATCACGTCGCCCTGGGCAGCCTGGGTCGGAAGACCGGTTGAGGGCCCGGCCCTCATCACGTTCACCAGCACAAGAGGCACTTCGGTCATGCACGCGTAGCCCAGCCCTTCCTGCATCAGGCTGAACCCCGGCCCGCTGGTGGCGGTCATGGACTTGGAACCGGCCAGGCGCGCTCCAATAAGGGCGCTGATACTGGCGATCTCGTCCTCCATCTGGATCCATTTCTTGTCCTGGAGAGGCATGTACCTTGCCAGTATTTCGGCTATCTCAGTTGATGGAGTGATGGGGTATCCAGCAAAAAAATCTATTCCGGCGGCAATGGCTCCCAGGGCAACCGCTTCGTTGCCCTGCACAAGTCTGGTCTCTCCCCAGGGCACTATCACCTTGAACCACCTTCTCCCTTTTCTAGAGACTCCTGCCTGGGCTTCTCATAGGTACCGTTGACCCGCCCTTCACTGTCCTCGATCCCGATGGCGAGATCAGGGCATCTCCTGGCACATAGATAGCACCTGACACATTTTTCAGGATACACTACCACGGCCTTCTGCCCCTTCATCTCCAGTACACCTGTTGGACAGAAAGCTACGCATATGCCGCATCCCTTGCACCACTCGGGAAAAACATGCACGAAGGCGGTCGGCTCCTGCCTGTCTCCGCCCCCTGATGTCTTCTTCGCCTCCGCCTTGCCGCGGTTCTTCTCCGCAGCGGAGGCTTTCTCAGCAGGCGAGGATTTCTTTGCCATGTAACCTGTACCTCCCTTATCTATTGCACAGGTAAGCAACCGATTGCGCAGAAAGGCAGGATGTCCATCCTGCCCTCTGCATCATGTGACAATATCCCGTTCCAGCTAGACTGTGAATGACCTCAGCACCTGGGGAAGGTCCGGCTTCCCGATCTCCTGGAGTTCGTATCCCACTCTGACCACAGGCTTGGTGATCTTGATCACCCTGGTGAGGTCGATCGGTGTGGCAATGATGACCGTATCGCAGTCTGAGGCGTTGATGGTCTGCTGGAGGTCCTTCATCTGGTCATCACCGTAACCCATTGCCGGAAGGATGTACGCATCCTCCCTGTCGGCATAGTACTTCTCATAGGTGTCGATGATGGTCCCGACAGCGAAGGGCCTGGGATCTACGTATTCCTCTGCACCGAACTTCTCCGCTGCCACGAAGCCGGCACCGAACTCCATCTCTCCATGAGTAAGGGTGGGACCGTCTTCGACTATCAGCACCCTGGCTCCGGTGATGGCGGAGGGATCGTCAACGGTGATCGGGCTGGCAGCATCGATTACCACTGCATCGGGGTTCACGGCTCTGATGTTCTCCCTCACAATGTCCACATCGTCAGGGTAGGCGCTGTCTATTTTGTTGATCACAACTACATCGGCCATCCTGAGGTTGGTCTGACCGGGATAGTATGAGATCTCGTGGCCGGGTCTGTGAGGATCAACGACGGTTATGAGAAGGTCCGGCCTGAAGAAGGAGGTGTCGTTGTTGCCACCGTCCCACAGGATGATGTCAGCCTCCTTCTCCGCCTCTCTCAGTATCTCACCGTAATCGACACC
>CAZXEF010000071.1:8133-13104 GCA_964639605.1 uncultured bacterium
ACGGCGCAGATCGATATCACCGGCTTGGTGCTCCTGAGCATAGTTTTCTCGGCACCCAGAAGGGTAAAATCGGATCCTGCCGCGTTGACCCTTGAGCAGAGTTCCATCACGGCGTTGTCCGAAAGGTCGCTGTAGGACATCACACAAAGCTCTATCTCCCTCTCCGCGATGATGTTCTCCAGCTCGTCCTCGGGAAGGATCGGTATTCCCTCCGGATAGAGTCCACCGGCAAGCTGGGCCGGGTACTTCCTGTCATCGATGTCAGGGATCTGGGTCGCGGTGAACGCCACCACATCGTAGTCCGGATTATCCCTGTACACTACGTTGAAATTATGGAAATCGCGCCCTGCGGCGCCCAGGATTAAGGTTCTGATCTTGCTCATCTGTCGTCCTTTCCGCAAGAGGATGACTGCTTGCGGGAAAGCAACAGCGAACCGATAATGCGGTTCGGCCTCTCCCTTTGTGCATTGACTCCGGTCGTCTTCGACCGGACTTAACCTGCTAAATCTCACAGCCAGTCATCTGATTGTCAACTCAATGCGACCGAAGGCATCAGGTCAGGTCGTCGGTTCCGTGCCATACACCACCGCCAAGAAGTGACTGTGCTATGTTCGTAAGGTGATCGCCGATACGCTCGCAGTAATCCGTGAAATCAAGAAGCGCGAGGCGCTGGATTCCATCCTGGCCCCTTCTGGTAAGGCAATCTGTGTACTTTTCCCTGGCATCCTCCTCAAGGCTGTTGAGCCTTGCTTCCAGAGCGAGCACCGTCTCAGAGGATTCCCTGTCATGGGACTCCAGGGAAATTCTGGTGGATTCAAGCATCTTTTCCACAATTTCCGAGGCCTTCACGGCTGATGAGCCAAGCTCGCTGGTCTCAAGATCAAGGATACCCGAGACCCTGCCCCTTGCCTCCACTATGTTCACGGCGTGATCGGATATCCGCTCGAGGTCATTGATGGTGTGTATTATCACAGGCAGCTTGAGAGACTGGTCCTGATCAAGATCCCTCTGAAACAGCTTTGATGCGTATATGGTCAGGTCACGCTGCATGTAGTCCACCCTGTCCTCCATGGACATGATGGTGCCCTGTTTGGGGTATCCCCGGAAGAAGCATGATATGGCCCCCTTCACCGTCTCCTCGGCGTAGGCCGCCATCTTCACCATCTCCCTCTCGAGATTGTATATGGCAAGGGCCGGAGAATCAAGCAGATGATCGTCCAGCACCAGTTCAACCTCACCGGTAGTCACTTCCGCACGATCCGGTATGATGAACCTGCACAGCCTGGCCAGCAGCGGCACCAGTGGGAGGAAGACCAGAGCATTCAGAATGTTGAACATGCTGTGCGCATTGGCCACCTGTCTCAGAGGGTCTCCCGCAGTAGACCTGACCAGGTTGAGTATGAAACCGTTGTTGTCTGATATGAGGAGCCCCATGTAGATGGCACCTATGACGTTGAAGAGCGTATGGGCCATGGCCGTCTGCCTGGCTGTCCTGCTGGCCCCGATGGCTGAGAGCTGGGCCGTTATCGTGGTGCCTATATTGTCGCCCAGGACCAGGTAGAAAGCACCCTGAAGGCTGATCAGGCCTGCACCGGCCAGGGTCATGGTAAGACCCACCGTAGCACTGGAGCTCTGTATTATGCACGTGAGGACGGTCCCGGCGAAGACAGCCAGGAAGGGGTTGGTGCTGAAGCTGGTGAAGAAGGTCTTCACCGCCATGCTGCTCTTCAGGGGTCCCAGTATATCCTTCATCAGGGTCATGCCCAGGAAGATAAGACCGAGACCGACTATGGCTCTTCCCCAGAACTGGTTGCGGCGGGTCTTCGCGAAGGCGAACATCGCGAAACCCACGGCCACGATGGGGAAAGCGTAGGTTGTGATCTTGAAGGCTATCAGCTGGCCCGTTACGGTGGTTCCTATGTTGGCGCCGATAATGACTCCCACCGCCTGTTGAAGAGCCATAAGTCCGGAGTTCACGAAGCTCACGGCTATTACCGATGTGGCGCTGGAACTCTGTATAGCCGCGGTCATCAGGGCGCCGGCGGTGAGGCCGAGGAACCTGTTGCTCGTGATCTTCTTCAATATGCCCCGCAGCTTGTTCCCTGCCACCGTCTGAAGGGATTCGGACATCATCTTCATACCCAGCAGGAAGATGGCCAGGCCGCCGATTATCTGGAAGATTATGCTCCTGAGGTCCACCGCAAGGGCGGAGAAATGGATCCTGTCCTCGCTTCCGTCAGGGAGGAGTATCCTGGCGTCCACGCTGTTGTTGCTGGTCTTGTTCCCGAGTCTCAGGGATATTCCGGCGCAGCCGTCCAGATCGGTGAGGATCCTCACCGCCGAGAGATCTCCCGACACGGTGTCACCCTCAATTATCAGCGGTTCCCGACCGGTGAACGGGTAGGCGATGACACCGCCGTCCGAGTAGGTCTCGAAAACCACCGACACGCCTTCCAGAGGTCTTCCCACGGAATCCAGCACCCGGACCTGAAGCTGATCTTTCAGCACAGTCTCTATCTTGCCGGTCTGGGAATTGCCGTATTCCTCTACCGTAAAATCGTCCGCAAGCACTGCGGTGATGAGGACGAGCACTGCCAGTAGAGCGGTTCGCATGGGTTCCTCTCAGGTTATGGTCAAAGTGATGGAAGCTCTGGCTGACCTGAAACGGAATGTCATCAAGACGTTAAATGTACTCGAATCAAGATATGAAGATATCTCTCACAATGATGGGAGGAATATATAAAACCCGGCGAGAAATGGCACAAACAAGAAAATGTCCCATATTGGTGCCGGGCCTGAAAATGGGACATTGCGATCGAACATGCAGCAGCTTTGATAAGTGGGATGTTTCGGTTATTATACCGGTTATGAACACATTATCGGCCCTTCTGCGCAGCCTGCGGATCAGATCCTGGACCAAGAACCTCTTCGTCTTTGCCGGGATACTCTTCGCTGACCACTGGAGCGATTCCAGGGCACTCGGGATCACGGCCCTGGGTGCGCTGGGCTTCTGCCTGCTTTCCAGCTCAGTCTACCTCACCAACGACATAGCGGACAGGAAGAGGGACGCGACACACCCTGAGAAGAGGAACAGGCCTGTAGCCTCGGGCCAGCTTTCAGTTCCCATGGCCGCGTCCGCCGCACTGTT
Source organism: uncultured bacterium (assembly GCA_964639605.1). Taxonomy (GTDB): domain Bacteria; phylum Fermentibacterota; class Fermentibacteria; order Fermentibacterales; family JCC-6; genus Aegiribacteria. The sequence continues at coordinate 11,282 of CAZXEF010000071.1, forward strand.
CCTGGCAGCCCTGGTCCTGTACGTCTCCTGGTCTGTGGCTCCCACCTATGCCATGGTCCTCAGCTTCTACCTGGTGCTGCAGGTCTTCTATTCCTTCGGGCTCAAGCATGCGGTGATACTGGATGTTCTGATAATAGCCTCCGGATTCGTTCTCAGGGCCATAGCCGGTGTAACACTGGCCATGGACACCGGATACACCGATGTTTCCATTTCGCACTGGCTGATACTGTGCACGTTCTTCCTGGCCATGTTCCTGGCATTCGCCAAACGGCGATCGGAGGTGATCGCCCTGGGCGAGAACGCCCCCGGACACAGGAAGAGCCTGGAGAATTACAGCATCTCCCTCCTTGACGAGATGATGGGCATAACCACTGCTGCAAGCATAATCGGCTACTCCATCTACTCCATCAGCGAGAGGACCATGCAGCTGGTCTCCACCAAGCTATGGCTCACGATACCATTCGTTACCTACGGTGTCTTCAGGTACCTCTACCTGATCCACGTTAAGGGGTACGGGGGAAGCCCGGACAGGCTTCTTCTGTCGGACAAACCCCTGCTTCTGTGCATTCTGCTATGGGTGGTGGCCGTGGCCCTTTCAATAACCCTCTTCCCAGGGACCCCCGCGGTGTGAGGATATCTCTGCAGCCCCGGGCCAAGCTGAACCTGGGTCTCAGGATCCTCGGCATGAGAAAAGATGGCTACCATGATATAGAGAGCATCTTCCAGGAGATTTCCCTCTGCGACAGTCTGATGATCGAAGCCCTGCCCGGAAGACGCCGCATAAGGCTGAAATGCCTGGGGGACGCGCCCGAAAGCCCTGATAACCTGGTCTGGAAGGCAGCTTCCCTTTTCATGGAGCTTTCCGATGAAAGCCTGGATATCAGCATTCTTCTTGAGAAGGAGATCCCCGTTCGTGCAGGGCTCGGGGGCGGAAGCAGTGACGCCGCCAGCGTACTGCTGGGTCTGGCCCGTATTACCGGCAGGGACAACCTCGATCTTTCCGCGGCGGCAGCGGTCCTTGGCAGCGACGTGCCCTTCTTCATGAATGGAGGGGCTGCCATGGTCACGGGTCGGGGGGAGAGGATAACGCCCATCCCTTCAATCCCCTTTCACGCGGTACTGGTCCATCCTCCGGTCCATGTATCCACCCCGATGGCCTACTCACTGTGGGATGATGAGTCGGATACCTACTTGACAAACAGTGACATTATTAGGCATGATTCAGCCTCGTCAGCAGTATGGCATGAGGGTAAGCCCTTTCCGCACGACCTGCGGAACGACTTCCTTCCCCTGCTCGAGAAACACATCCCCGAGATTGCGGAAGTGGCGCGGTTCATGTCGGACAGCCAGTGCGACAGCTGGGGTCTGTCCGGGTCAGGTCCAACATTCTATGCCCTCTTCCACGATGAAGGTGAGGCACAGTGTTTCTCGCGATCACTGCGATGGAATAACTCCATCTGCAGAACAGCAGATACTGCTGGGGCGTCGTCAAATGGTTAAGACACAGGGTTTTGGTCCCTGCATTGGGGGTTCGAATCCTCCCGCCCCAGCCACTGCCTGAATCGCTTTGGGAAAGCAATTCAGGACTGAGTTGCTCACGGAGCGACTCGGAATGAAGGAAAGGATATAGTAATGCCTGGTAAGAAAGCGATCAAGATAGCCGAAAGAACGGAATTCGGCTCCAGGAACGCAAGGCGTCTGAGAAAGACTGGGTCCGTGCCGGCCGTGATCTATGGCAGGGGGGGTGACGAACTCAATGTCGCCGTCTCCGAGAAGGATTTCATGGACACGGTGGGCTACTCCACTTCCACGGGCATCATCAA
>CAZXEF010000072.1:0-12933 GCA_964639605.1 uncultured bacterium
CCGCAGAACTGCCATTGAACGGGCATGACAATGTCTACTGCACGCATTCCCTCGCAGATGCAGTCGGTCAGGTCAGCTGCAACTACCCTCGCGCCTGCAGGTATGGCCACCCTGATCGGCAGGAAGGGGAGATCAGGCTCTCCTTCCCGACCAAGGCTGTACGCACCCGGCAGCTGGATCCTGCAGTAGTCTCCTTCAAGAACGTACTTCAGACCCGAGTAGTCGGGCTGCACGGTTACCGAGTATTCGTGTGCAGAAAGCGGAAAAGACATTGCAGCGACCATTATCAGCAGCGACCTCATGACGATCCCCCCTTGCCGCCAGTCCAGTGTGTCATGGCCCGTGGTGTTACCTGAAATGTCGTGCTATCCTGGCGGATTAAGAATCCGGAACCAATTTCTCATTTCCTCATGTGCAATTAGTTCATATTTACTTCGTGGTTCCAGGGTGGCTTTCAGGATTTGTCCCGTAATAGTCACAGCCCGGTTCCCGATACCGGGTGTTCGACGGTTATGGCGGCCGGGGCCATGTACGCTATCCGTTCTTCCGAATACCCTTCCGGGGATTGGAAATGAAGTCCCGTTGACGGCCGTCTTCACGCAGCAGTATTCTATTTCATGAAAGACCTTGGCAGCGCTTGAAGGAGACCCGTCTGGCTGCTGGGGCGGCCTGCGGGAACAACCGACCGCGGAAAGGCATACAGTCACAGGAGGTGATCGAGATGAGCAGATTATGGATCGTTCTCCTCATTGCCGTACCCATGGTTCTCCTGGCCTTCGATCCTTACCCCTATCCTTACTGGGGAGGAATGGAGTACCCGAGGTACGTAGAGAAGGATGACGGTGATATCACGGTGATAATCATCACCGGCGACAACGAGCCGGACGACTGGGGGTACGGGGTCCCCTACGGGCACATGACCATGAACGAGATGTGGAACATCATGTACGACCAGGATGCCCGTTTCACCGTCAGGGCGGGGGACGAATTCCTCATCTACGGCGAGCACGCCCTGGTCTACACCAGCGGTGACCGGCGGAGCAACGTGATGGTCTACCCCGAGGAACTCTGGTACATCATCAACCACTGCTACCGCCCCTTCTTCACCCCGGCAACGGGTGAGGTGTCCATGCAGGCCTGGTTCCCCGGGATGGAGGAACCGGTGATGACCTTCATCACGGTGAACGACCCGGCCATGTCCGTTGTCCAGGTCCTCCTTCAGAGGGGCAGGGAAGCCGCCGAGTGAATGGAACCTCACATCGAACAGCGCACCCCGGCGCTTGATCCAGGTGCGGAAGGAACGTTTTCTCTTTCCCTGGAGTCGGAGTACTATCTTATAAGCAGCACTCTTTCGGACAGTGTTCCCCCGTCGCCCAGAAAGACCCTCACAACATATACTCCGGAAGGATGTCCTTCCGAGTCCCAGGAAAGACTCTGGGAGCCCGGTTCCATAATTCCACTCGCCAGTTCGGCTACGCACCTTCCCGCAACGTCATACACCGTGACCTCCACAGCAGTGGAGCACTCGACCTGGAATCGGATCTGCAGCTGATCGTTGAAAGGATTGGGGCTGGTTTCAATTGCATTTGGTGTATTAAAGTCGGTGACAGCATCGTGTGATGACTGATCGTCTCTGTCGGATTCCCTCAGCTTCATGACAAAAGCGTCATAATCCTCACCACCGTACGTTCCCTGGAAAGGGTTCATCAGCGGGAAGTCCAGGGATTTGGTCATACCCACTATTACCGGGTTGCATGAACCATCGAACGCGAATGCGCTACAATTATCCTGCCGAGAGCCCCCGAGATAGGTGCTGAAGTAGAGTTGGCTGCCCGAGGGAACGAACTTCGAGAAGAAACCATCAAAGCCACCGCTATATTCAGCCTGAAGAGGATCCATCGTCGGGAAATCAGTGGATTCGGTAAAACCGCACACACCGAAATAACCTGTTCTGTAGACATCGATATCTTCTGTCTGCTCTTCACCCGTTCCACCAAGATACGTGCTGAAGTACAGGGCAGTGCCGGAATAACTGAATATTGTTACGAACGCATCTAATTCATCACTGGGAAGGCTGCCCTGAAAGGGCAGTTTCAGCGGGAAATCAGAGGAATTTGTGCATCCTGTCACGTAGGCAATATTCCCGGGACCGACTGCGATATCGCTTGCATTATCTATATAATGACCGCCGAGGTATGTGCTGTAGAAAAGACCGTCTCCTCCTGCACCGAGTTTACAGACAATGGCATCAGACCATCCATTGTAGCTGCTCTGAAAAGGATTTTTCAGAGGGAAGTCGTGGCTCTGCGTGTATCCGGCGATGTATGCTCTGCCGTATGAATCGACATCAATTCCGTTTCCTTGCTCATCTGCGCTGCCACCGATATATGTGCTGTAGAAGATCCCGTTACCGAGCGCTCCGATTTTTGTGACGAAAATATCCCAGGTTCCTGCCAGGGATCCCTGGAAAGCCCTCCTCGTGGGGAAATCTGGGGACGATGTACTTCCTGTAACATAAGCACGTCCATAATTGTCCACTGCGATTGCGATGCCTCTTTCCTCGTCGGATCCTCCAAGGTAGGTGCTGTACATTAATTGTCCTGACTGAGAAAACTTCGCTACGAATACATCTTTGCCGCCTCTATAGGTTTGATATGGGTTCAGAGCAGGGAAGTCACTGGAGGATGTCCAGCCGGTTATGTAAGCCCTGTTATTGATGTCCGTGGCAACCCCATATCCATAATCGTCTGATGTTCCTCCCAGGTACGTGCTGTACATGAGCGCGTCGCCCAGAGCGCCGAACTTCGAAAGGAAGACATCATTGCCGCCGTCATTGACTCCCTGGTACGGGATACGTGTAGGGAAATTCGTGGAATTTGTGTACCCTACGACATGTGGTCGGTTGTTTCCATCTATCGATACTCCTACTGCCCACTCTTTTCCAGAACCCCCCAGATAGGTGCTGTACTGGATCTCAAAGGCCGGGTCGATGATCAGGGTTTGATAATGATCGTAATCCTCCACTGCGAAACCGAAAGTGCAGTCATCCAGCAGTACGTAATGGACGCCCGGAGTCGCGGTGTCCCCTCTGCCGGACTGGTATGCCGCAGGGGCGCCCTCCACCAGAGTATCCCATCCGGTATCGATCAGCAGTTCCCCTGAGCCTGTCCCCTCAATGGATTCAATTCCTTCGTATCTCACGCGGATCTGCGAGGGATCCGCTCCGGGATCGACTATGAAATCGTACTTCAGCCCTCCATCAGCGAAGTAGTACCTGAGGTCGATACCCGGATAAATATCGGTGTACAGCACTTCACCATAGTTGGGAACATCCTCCGCCCATCTCTCCGGATCGTTTCCCAGATAGTAGTTGCAGTGATGCGACTGCAGGTTCAGGCCTGTTACCGCAGCCTCATGGGAGGCACCGACCAGGACGGCCCTGAAGATGAGTACTTCATTCTGCCGGACCGTCTCGAAGATATCCGTATTTACAATCCCGGCATGAGGATCCGGCTGCGGTGAGATATCTCTTGTGAGACGGAAGACAGGACCCCGGAAGGTCAGCCACAGGTCACAACCCCCGAATCCTGAATAGAAAAGGGCTTCATCATCCCACTGACCCTGGTTGATGGTGAAGAACAGGGAGTTACCGGTTGCCGTGCGAATCTCCCCGGCATGACCTGCCGAGAACAGAACCGTCAGCATCAATACAGCCCAGCATGTGCGTTTCATTTGTGCCCCTCCTCCTGCTTTGCCTGGACGCCTGAAACGGAAACCTATCCATCCGGCATCCTGCAGCATTGACCCCTATCGAATACTCAAGTGCCAGCCGATCATGAGTGCATATATCCTATACACTATAACATGGATACGGAGAAGTAGTCATACGTGAGCAGGATCCTTATCGAGGGATTCACCCGCCCCTGCCTGCGGGAGCAGGGCCGGCGCTTCGGAGCCCTCCAGCCCCGCTCTGCATCGAAGGGTATTGAGGAAGCAACCTCAGACCAGTCCGGAATAGCTTCGGGGCATGATGAACCGACTGTAAACGCCGCTGACCCCGGCAACCGGAGTGGTTTCCATGAAGGCACATGGTTTTCCGGATGGAAGGACCCGTGACCGCATCCCTCACGGCAGACTACCCCGCCATGTCCGTGGTCCAGGTCCTGGTATCCGACATCTCAGTATCTTGACACTGCAGAAGTATATTAGTAGATACTTATATACTGAAAGGCAAGGCAATGGAAGAAGAGAAGCTGAGCGGTCTGGCGGAGTTCCTGAGCATCCTGGGAGTGGAGAGCAGGCTGCGGATAGTGAAGCTGCTCATGGAATACGATTCCATCTGCGTGAACGGTCTGGCCAAACGCCTGGGCATATCCCAGAGCGCCGTCTCCCAGCATCTGCGCATTCTCAGCCTCATGGGGCTGGTCGCCTCCGAGAGAATGGGGTACTTCACCCATTACAGCCTCGACCGCGAGAGACTCATGCAGATGACAGGCCTCTTCCAGGAGTTCTGCTCGGATATCGGATCGGAGAAAAGATCAAGGTGTCTGTCTGAGGGAGGTGAAAAATGTGCGGAGGAGAGAATAAGTGTTCAAGGCCTGACAAGCTGAAGGGAAAACCGGAGGACTGCTGCCCGGAGCAGATAAAGGAATGCCACGGCGAAGAGAAACGCCATACATGCTGCGGATCGGAGAAAAAGGACAAATGAGGAGACTTATCGTTTTGCTGCTCGCAGTTGCCCTGACCGGAGTATTCATCATCGCCAGTGCAGACGATGACATTACTCCCGCGGATCCCGCCCAGGAAGATGGATGCTGCTGCGGCGGAGAGGTGGACGGCTGCACGGGAGACTGCACGGACTGCGACACTTCGGAGTGCGACGAAGTCCACTCTGATTGCACCTGCTGCCACCCGGACGATGGCGGTTGCGGCTGCGGCGGCGAAACCGACGGCTGCACCGGGGACTGCGACGATTGCGACGCCTCCGGCTGCGACGAGGCCAATCCCGGCTGCGGTGGAGACTGCTCCGGGGAAGAGCTTCCCGTGGAGACCGGTCACTGCGGCGGATGCCACTGACCTGAGAGTTTCTGAATGAGCGGGAGTAACCTCATCACTCCCGCTCAATTCCCATGCCCCCCATCAGCCTGACCGGTATTGCCCCGGGGCTCCACAGTCGGGTTCCAAGGACCCCTGATCATGAATCGATATCTATCCCGGTCTTGCCGCGCTTCCGCAGGTTTGCTATTAACTCTCAGCGATAAGGATTCTGCGGACCCGATCAAGGACAGGGGGATCGAACAATGTATCTTCTGAGGACGACGGCGATCACACTGATGATGTTTTTCCAGCTGTGGGCCTCTCCGGCTGTCGCGGTGACCTCCATGCCGGACCATCCCCTTGCGGACGCCATGGGCCTGGTGCCGGCGGTGGAGGGAACGGGGGCGGAACTCACCGTAGAGTCATACCTGGACAGCCCTCTCAATCCCCCTTACCAGACAGGCTGGCCAGTGGATATAAGCGGCTACGCAGGCGACGAGGGCGGACTGCTGGTGAACGCAGACAGTGACCCGGAGCTGGAAATCCTTTTCCGGACCCACAAGACCATCCACCTTATGGATACCGACGGCACATACCTCCCCGGATGGCCCATAACCGTTCCTAACGGTACCCATTCGACAGGCCAGCCGGCTTTCGGAGATCTTGACGGCGATGGCGAGGGTGAAGTGGTGATGGTCTCCGATAACTACCCCAACGGCAGCACAGGCTGGACCTGGGCCTACAATACCGACGGAACGCTGCTTCCGGGTTTTCCCGCCATGACCGCCGGCGACCATACCAAGAGCCCCACGGTCGTCGACCTCTTCAATGACGGCACCTGCGAGATAATAGTCAGCGACAGGGACTACCCTATCGGCCGCGTCTACCTTTTCAACGGCATCGGGCAGATACAGCCGGGCTGGCCGATACCCATCGACCACGTCCCTGCGGCATCGGCCGGAGCGGCGGACCTGAACAATGACGGGGTAAGGGAGATAGTCTTCGAGTCCTACAACACCATCTACGCCTGGGACCCCTACGGGACAGTACTTCCCGGTTTTCCCCGTACTCCATCCACAGGCGATGTCTTCTCCTACTCAGCTCCCGTTTTTGCCGACGTAGATGATGACGGTTACCTGGAGATAGCCGTAGGGGGCCACTCCATGAGCGGCAGCAGCCATCTCTTTCTTCTCAACCATGACGGCACCGACGTAACCGGATGGCCTAAGGCCGTGTCCTACTGGATATATGCACCAGCGACCTTTGCGGACATGGACGGGGACGGCGACCTTGAAGTGCTGGTGGGGGACCAGGTACTCTCGACCACGCTTACCGATCATCTCTACGCCTGGCACCATGACGGCACTGCTGTCTCGGGCTGGCCCGTGGGCCCCATTGAAGCCGTAAACGCCCAGGTGGCGGTGGCGGACATCGACGGCGACGGCGACCCGGAGTTCATCTGGGACACCAACATCACTCCCGGTAAGCTCCTCGGCTACCATCACACGGGTGTTCCGATCTCCGGATGGCCCATAGCGACAGACGGGGCATCCTTCTTCAATACCGCAGCCCTGGGAGACGTGGATGGCGATGGTGACATCGAACTGCTCCTGACCACCTCCCTGGATACGCCGCTGTGCACGGCTCACCTGTGGGACTTCCCGGATCAGGTGGACCCCGCAGACGTCCAGATGCCCATGTTCCAGTACGGTCCCGGCCGCGACGGCCTGATATACGATCCGGAGCAGCAGGGGATAGAGGGCTCCGGGATCGCTGCGCAGCCGATGATGGCCGCCTTCCCCAATCCCTTCACATCAAGCGTCGCGATCTCCGTCACAGGACTCGGGGGGGATCCCGGGACCCTCAGGATCTACGACATCGTAGGAAGGGCGGTTGCGGAGATAGAGCCGGAATTCACCGGAGGACGGGCGCTGTACCTGTGGGATGCGGGAGAGAACCTGCCGTCCGGCGTCTACTGTGCCAGGACAGATTCCGGGTCTGCGACTGAGGACCTCATGCTCCTCAGGCTGTGACGAACAGCCGAATGCCCGGCGCCGGTCCGGGCGGTTCCTTTCCTGTCACCGGTCCGCCGGCTGCCACTGGTAGATGTAGAAGAACTGGGCACCTCCTCCAACGTAGAACCTGATCATGTAGTAGCTGACCGACGACCGGGCATATGGTTCCGGCGGCACTATGAACGCTACGTCGCTCTTCGGATCCGGATTTGTCATCGCGGACACCGAGATACTTGCATAGTAGTCGCCATCGCTGATTTCATCGGGATCCTGAGTGTCCATGGGTGACGAATCGCCGTATCCCACATATGTGCCCTCGTCGCTGTAGTCCGACCGAGGGTTGATGACAGTCTGTGAGATGGCATAGGGCAGCTCGATCGATTCCCCCGGCACCAGGGTCTCCGGAGGTTCAGACCATGTGGCGGTTGTAGTGGCGATAAATTCATGCCTATGAATAATATGCGTTACAGCTCCCGATCCGCCGGACATAGACCTGCTGTAACCATAGGCAGGATCCTCGACCCTGTCGGGCATCCTGCTGACCATATCGATTCTGACCCAGCATCCCTCGCCGCGTTCCGGTCCATGAGCCTCGGTCCCGTTCTGGTCTTCCTCCTCCTTCTGCTCCAGGACAGCATGAATCGATCCATCGGCATCTCCATCGAGCACGAAGTTCGAGCGGTAGTCCTCGTATCCATCCAGCGTAAGCAGGAGTTCGTGTGTTCCCTCCACCAGTCCCTGGAACTCGACGGGCGTCAGTTCCCCCGTTGAGACCCCGTCTATGGAGACGGCGGCTCCCGGCGGCCGGGAGGTTATGCTTGTCACTGCCTCATCCTGTGCTGCGTCGAGGAGGAACGTTACGTTCTCGAAAAACCCCCATGATCTCATTACGATGGGCTGCGTGTAGGTCCGGCCCTCGAACTCCAGTTCCACGACCTTCGGAGAACCGTGGTAGAAGTAACCGTATCGCGTGAGACTCATCCACCACTGTCCGTTCTCGTCCGTCGTGCCATCCCACTGATGCGGTTCCATTGTCAGAGGTATCCGCACCCTGAGGTTCCCCACTCTCGGGTCCCCAACTGTATCACCCAGCACCATGACCCTTATCTGGATTTTCTCGTTGAGTATTGCTGCGGCGTTATTGAGCAGCTCCAGCATGTCCCTTTCCTGAAGGTGGTGGACCCTGTCCTCCACCTTCTCGACTGCTGAATCGAGAACGGGAAGAAGCTCCAGGCGCTCCCTGTCGACCATTTCCTGACGGACATCGTCAGGGCAGGGACCCTGGAAGAACCAGAATCCACCGATGTTGTAGAAATCGTCGTTGAAGAACGCGTTCAGGTAGAGGTCCGCCCTTTCATTCACGGCGTTCCTGAATGCTGCGGGATCCGGGCCGGCGGAGTTCATCGCAGTCAGGACCATGAAGTCCTCCCATTCGCGCCGGTCCATCCTTTGAGGGTTCACGTTACGGTTGTAATCGGCGTACTTCCTCCACCAGAGGTTGAACCTGGCATTCACCGCGGCTTCACCGAAGCTCTGCAGGGAATAGTTCATGAGGTAGATGCCTATGTTGGCCATCTGCACCCCCTGCCATCCCCATTTGCCGACTGAATAGCTCAGGAGGCTCTGAAGCAGCCCGGCTCTGGCCTCTCTGTCGGTCACCGTCGGATCGGAGACCTCCAGGGTGAACCTGGTCAGCGCGGCCAGGAGCCCGATTTCTCCCGAAATGGAGTTGAACCTCTCCATGCCCTGGACTCCAAGTATCTCCTGAAGGGCAGTGGTGGATACGGAAACGTTGTCGAAGGCCTCTCCGAACACGCGGGTGCCCGTCAGCATGGCGCTCTCCGCGGGGATCGAATCGCCCAGGAGGTACTGGGACAGGAGAATGTCCTCGGCCCGCGTTAGATTGGGGATCGAATGCAGCGCGGAGGGCTGTATCCTGGTTGCGCCTATCATCATCGTGGGACTCGGCGAGGGGGGACCCGAGCCGTAGCCCACTCCGGAGAAGTGATCGACGTAGCACACCATTTCCCTGGTTTCCGGGTCATACCTGCAGGGCAGGATATCCCATTCGCCGGTCTCATCGTTCAGCTGCATTCCCAGGAGTCCGTTCGAGGGGTCCACCGAGCCCCCGTCGATCTCCTCCGCGCAGGAGATGGTGACCCGCACGGGCTGTGCCGGCTGCCTGCCGCTCTCGAACTCGATGTCGTAAGCCCTGACCGGATGAGAGAACTGACCGGGGCGTTCGCGGCATTCCAGTCTGCCGATCCGGAGCTCGTCGTTCCATGAGGATTCTCCCGCAGGGAACCGGATAGTGAGCTCCTCGCCGAGACCGATCTCCGCTCCCTGCTCGTACTCGACTGGGACCAGCACCGCGGATCCACTGCCTGAGCCGGTCCCCGATGACAATTCCGGCCACATGAGTATGGCCAGCAGAGTGATGAGCACCAGCAACAGACAAAGGACGAATATGGTGGAGCCCCTGGTCCTGAAGAGTCTCATGATTACCCCCCGTTCGATCACTTTCCGATCCGCCTGTCCCTGAGCGTTACCTCATCCTTGTATCTCCACGGAGGAGAGAACGGACGCCCGCGCCCGTCTACTGGATATTCACCAGGCTCACGAAACCTCTGGGACTTTCCGACCCTGCAGGTCTGCCCGATCCCGCGAGAAGTACTCCATGACCGTCCAGCCGTGTCATCCGGAAGACACGGGAATCGCCGAGTCCCTCAGCCGGAATGGTCCGGATCACGTCCCCTTCAGGTCCTAAGCTCCAGAGCTGTCCGTCGCCGAATGCCAGATATCCCCCGGAGCCGTCCGTGATGACATCGTCGAAGCCGGACGCCGAGTAGTTCATGGTCCATTCCTCCACGCCCGATGCCGACAGGAGCGTCAGAAACGCTTCCGTGCCATCCTGCATGCTCAGGCGAGTACCCGCAGCGGCTATGTCGCCCTGTGGAGTCTCCACGAACGACCGCACCCGTCCGGAACCCTCCTGTCCGCATTCCGCAAGAAAGACCTCTTCACCATCCCGGGAGACCTTGAGGAAGACCGGCATGGCCGATGCCATGTCTATGCTGTTCACCGTGCCTCCGAGGAGGAAACAGCCGTCGGACAGCAGGACCGCATGTTCGCACAGCTGACCTTCTGCGAGCCCGTAGGTGTAGTCCCAGATCATGCCGCCGTCTGCTCCCGCCCTTACGAGACGGAACATGGGCGGTCCGTCCGAGGGAATGGAAGAACCGGCAAGGACCAGGTCGCCGTTCGGGCACTCCATCGCCGCTGCGCAGTACTCGTCTGCCGGGGTGCTGAAGCTGCGGGTCCAGATGATCTCCCCGCCGGCGTTCACCTTGGCCACCCAATAATCGGCGGAGATGTCCGCCTCAAGGAGCTCGCCCGATTCGTCCTCCAGCAGGACCTCCATTTCCCCCATCTGAAGATCGTCCCATGTGGGTGAATCGGATCCGTAGATTACGAAGGAACCGTCGCCGACGGGGATGATGCCGCTTACCTCGATGTCTCTGCCCTCGAAACGGCATATCTCGTTCACGGTGCCCTCTTCGTCGATGGAGGCAAGTATCCCGTACCCGTATCCTCTGGGCTCGGTACAGGTGCCGGCCGCCAGCCAGCCGCCTCCCGGTAATGGAGCGAAGCCGCTGCAGACGCAGTCAGACGATCCGATCCATGCCGTTCTCAAGACAATGCCGGCAGACCCATCCCCTGGAAGCCCGGCGTCCGATGGGACCGGATCGTTCTCCGTTCCTTCCCCGCAACCGGTTAATAGTATCAGCGAAACAGTTATCAAGAACACCAGAAGACTTCGCATCTCTGCTCCTTCCAGAATAGTTCGTATCACTTCCAGCTCAGTGTGTATCGAATCCGGAATTCGCTGGATCCGGCAGGTTTCTGTTCAATGGTCTTCTCACGGACGCTCGAGGACCATTGTTTACGACTGAAAGGCGAGTTACAGGCTATTCTATCTGATTCATGCTGATAACCGTTCTTCTATCACCCACCTATCCCTTTATTGCATTTATCATGCTACCTGGATGACATGCAGTCAAACAGCCTGAAGCATTGAGTTGCACCCCGGAAACGTGTTCAGGGATCACGCCCCGCACCGGAGCAGGGGCGGCCCTTCGGCCCCCTTCGCTCCTGTGCGCAAGTATGCCGCGGCGTCCGTCCATGGATCGCGGGAATGGAAACGTCAGTAGGCCACCGCGGCGAAGGCCAGCAGGCCCACGAAGAAGAAGACGAGTACCGTGCGCAGCTGCGGCGCCAGAGCCCTGATCCTTACCGACACAGACCTGCCGGGGTCCGTGAGCACCAACTTCCATGCAAGGATGCCGAGCAGCAGCAGAGGCAGTGTCTTCAGCAGGCTACCAGCCGTGAACAGGGAAGGGACCGTTCCCAGCGGCTGACCGTAAAGCATGGAGTGCAGGAACCCGGCCACCGGCACTCCGAAGATCCCTGTTCCGAGGCACATAAGACCCAGGACAACCACCACCGCTTTCTCCAGGGCTCCGGGAAGCGGTCCGGATCCAGGTGCGGGACTGGTGTTCCCTGAGTCCGGCAGGAAGATGCTCCCCAGCTTCATGAAGCTTGCGATGGTGAGGAAGCTGGTTATCCAGAGCAGGGGGTAGGCATCGGTGCCCTTCATACCCATCGTGATGAAGGCCTTGCTGGCATAGCCGTTGAAGGGTGGGATGCCTGAGATGGACAGGGCTCCGGCAAAGAAGGCCCCGGCCACTACCGGCATTCTGCTCCCCATGCCCGAGATGCGGTTCAGATCCCGCTCTCCCGTATGACTCACGGCAGCGCCCACCGTGAGGAACAGCAGGCTCTTGAACAGGGCATGGTTCAGGGCGTGGAGGAAGGAGGCGGTCAGGGCTACCGCCGAACCCGCGCCGAACACGGCCAGGATGTATCCCAGCTGGGATATGGAATGGTAGGCGAGAAGTCTTTTCACATCGGTCTGGGCAAGTGCGCTGAGGACCGCCGCCAGGGCTGTGACCGCCCCTATCCACATCAGCAGCCCGAGCAGGTACTCCCCTCCGAACTGAAGCACTATCCTGACCATGGCGAAGAACGATATCTTGATCATCGCCCCTGACAGAATGGCGGAGATGGGGTGGGGAGCGTAGGCGTGGGCCTCCGGCAGCCAGGTATGGAAGGGTATGAAGGCCGTTCGGACTCCGATACCGACGCACAGAGACGCCAGCGCAAGGTGCATCACCGGCGTGTTGCGTATTCCACCCGCTGCCTGAAGGGCGCCGGATATCCCGGAGATGGAGAGCACTCCAAGGTCGCGGTAGACGAGGAATATCCCGAAGAGGAAGAACAGTATGCCGGTGGTGCTGAGCACCAGGTACTTGAGACTGGCCGCCAGGCCTGTTCCCGTTCCCTCCCAGGCGATCAGCACGTAAACGGACACCGCGATTATCTCGAAACAGACGAACATGGTGAACAGGTCCCCTGTAAAGGCAACACCGTACATGCCGGCCACCATCATGAGGAGGAAGAAGAAGAACCTGGCGCCATACTTCCGGCTGCCCAGGGCGAATAGCGCCACGGCGACTCCGATAAGGGTCGTCAGGGAGGATGATATCCAGGCGATCCCGTCCATTACCAGGGATATCCCCCAGGGCTGAGACCATCCGCCCAGGGAGTAATCGAGGCTTCCGCCCCGGGCCGGCCCCATCAGCAGGCCCAGCAGCACTCCGGATACGATTATGGAGGCTGTCGCCAGCAGGCAGGAGAGCCTCTCGAACCTCCTGAACAGGCTCCCGAAAAGAGCCGCAGCCGCGCCCAGAAGGGGGGAGAGCAGTACCCAGATCATCATGCCCTCAGTCACGGAGCCTCCAGGCTTTTCTTTCTACTTCCC
>CAZXEF010000073.1:0-12610 GCA_964639605.1 uncultured bacterium
ATAAAGGAGAACATGATACCCAGGTTCCCGCTGGACACCTACCGGGACAACTCGGACCAGCCCTATACCATAGAGCGTCCCGTACCGATAATGGACCCCGACGAGGTCAAGAAGATACTCGGTTTCGGCAACCTGAAGACGGCAAATCTCAGGAAGAATCCCAGTGCCATCTTCAGTAAGGTGGCCCTGAGGGTCTCCGGATTCGGCGGTCAGGGCATAATGTCCACCGGGATAGCTCTGGCCAATGTTGGCATGGAGTACGGCTACAATGTCAGCTGGCTCCCGTCATACGGCCCGGAGATGCGAGGAGGTACAGCAAACTGCTCCGTGAAGGTCCAGGAGGAGACAATTGGAGCCGCCGAGTGTACTGAGCCGAACATGGTGATCGCCATGAACCAGCCAAGCCTTGAAAAGTTCGAGAAGATTGTCGTTCCAGATGGAGTGCTGATGTACAACAGCACACTGATAGACATCGAACCCACCAGGAAGGATATCAAGGTCTACGCAGTGCCGATCACGGGCATTGCCGACGAGCTTGGTGACACCAGGGTCCAGAGCATGGTCAGTGTCGGCGCTTTCGCCGCCGTGACCGGCATGTTCGACCCGGGTGAGATCAAGAGCCTGATGCCCACGCTCTTTGCCGGGAAGTCGGACAAAGTGATGAAGCTCAACGAAGATGCGGTCCAGAGGGGGTACGACTACGTAAAGGATCACTTCTCCTGACCGGTGCGGGTCCTGTTTGACCCGCCCTGCTCAAGGAATTGGAGGCGGAATGGTAAGGTGGCTTCTTACTGTATCGTGCCTGCTCCTGCTGACAGGTACCGTTCAGTCTTTCGGGTACCTTTCCACGATGGGAGAAGGCACTTCCCTCCCCGGTCTCAATGCAGTCACAATGGCCCTCGGCGGGGCCAGGGCGGTCGGCTTCGGGGACGCCCTCTCCGTCCTGACCAACCCGGCGGAGATATATCGCATCCCCGGCACGACCATGACGCTGTCCTTCGGACCCGGTGTCATACACGAGTCCTTCGATGACTCCACCGGATACGTCAGCTATAACTGGGTCACAATCTCCAGTCTGTCCGGTGCAGTCAAGTTCCAGCTCAGCCCCAAACTTGCGGTGGGAGCGGGAGCCGCGAAGGTCTCGGACATATCCTTCAATGGTAAGTACTACGAGAGGAACAGTTTCTCCGGTGAGATCACAGAGTCCTTCGAACTGGATTGCAGGGGAGGTCTCTACGAATCGGCCGCAGGGTTTTCATGGCGTCCTGCCAGATGGATCAATGTCGGGCTGTCCGGAGGCCTCAGGTTCGGGGGAGCAACCTGTGACTCAATCTACATCAACAGGTTTGCCCCGGAGCAGGACACCACTATCTCCACTGAATGGGACGAGAGCCAGTTCTGCTGGCACGCGGGTGTCATGGTCCCCGTCGGGCTCACCAGTATCGGTTTGTCGTGGGCTTCGGGAACGGACCATTACGATTCACGAATAGCAGCCGGCGCCGTACTGTACACTGCTGAATCCAGGCAGGGAGCCCTGGGTATCGAGGCCGAGCTGGTGGATCCCGGCGGCGATGGCAGTCTGGAGACAAGGGTGCTCGGGCAGGTATCCCCGTCCAGCTCGCTGACCTTCAGAGGAGCACTATCCTTCACGGACCTTAACGGGGAACTGCCCAGCCAGGGATTCGGGATCTCCGTGGGAACGGGAGTGGCTTTCGGAAGGATAACCTTGAACGGGGCTTACGCGTGGTCCTCGCTGACCAGGGAAGAGATCTCCTATTCCCCCTTCAATCCCTCCAATATCAAGGTTTCCAGGTCACTTCTCTCCGTGGGGGTCAACTGGAACCTCTAGGTCCGGTTCCGTGTTAACCAGGTTCTCAGTCCAGAATGACCATTCTTGCTGAGATGTTGTCATCCCCGACACTCATCCTGCAGAGGTAGATGCCGGAATGAATATCCGTCAGGAACACATCACTGAAACCTGCCCTGAATTCTCCGGAACTCTCCCAGACCAGTCTACCGGTCATATCGAAGACCATGAGCCTCACATCCGATCTCAGCGGCAGACGGATCCTCAGACGGGCGCCTCCTCTAGAAGGATTGGGCGTGACCGTAAGCTCGGTTGCGGCAGGTCCGGGGCATTCAAGGCCCGATGTGTTCCAGGAGATGGAGATCTCGTCAATCACAGGTGTCGATGAATGGTCCTCCGAGCTGAGGATCATCCTGTACTGAAGGTATCGCCTGCCGTCCGCCAGCACCCCTTCAAGGCTCAGCGGCGCCTGCAGGGTGTCCGTCCAGTCACCCATCTGGGCATGGTCGTCAGAGCATCTCAGCTGGCAGGAGACAGAAGTGCCGGGGGGAGTCTCGGCCATGATCTGTAGCATGTCCCAGTCGGGCTGGGAACCGGTGTCCAGGATACTTGATTCAAGTGAGCCCGAGGTGTAAGCGGACAGGTTCCACCAGGCTATTTCCTCATCCAGGTATGCCGCCCCCACTGGATCCGGAGTTCCGTTCCCATCGATGTCCGCCGCGTCCACCGAGCAGGCGTCCTCGAAAGACCCGTCAAGCATGTGCTCAGCCCATTCGGTCCCAGCGCCATCGCAGTTCTCCCACCAGAGGATCTCCTCGGTGTTGAAGGATGCGGTCAGCACATCCCGGTCGCCGTCACAATCCAGGTCCGAACCGCGAACGGCATGTGCGCCCAGGAAGTCCCCGTCTATCAGGTGCATCTCCCAGCTGGTGGCTGACCCGTCCGTGTTCTCCCACCAGGCCACCTCGTCGTAACCGGTACCCAGCACATCCATGTCACCGTCACCATCAACGTCGCACGGGTCCAGATACCTGGGGTCCATGATGGCTCCGCCCACCTGGTGCTTCGTCCATGCAGTACCCTGTCCGTCTTGATTCTCCCACCAGCAGATCATCATGTCGGAGAATAGAGATCCGAGGATATCCGTATCCCCGTCAATGTCCATGTCCCATGCTACTGTGCAGTAAGGTCCTCCTGCGTCATCATCGACAACCCTCTCGGACCAGTTCTCACCGGTGCCGTCCGTGTTCTCCCACCAGCTCACCCGGTCGTTGAAATGCTCCGCTGCGACTATGTCGTTCCATCCGTCCCCGTTGAAGTCCGAACAATCCAGATAATAGACGTCCGAACCGATCAGGGTCACCAAGTGTGTGACCCAGCCTGTTCCGGAGCCATCGACGTTCTCGTACCAGTTTACGTACCCTCCAGAGCCGCATGCAACGGCGTCGAGGAAACCGTCTGAGTTCACGTCCTCACAGACTGCTCTTCTTATCAGTGGCATGCCGGTGATCTGATGCTGCTCCCATTCCGTACCCGTCCCATCAGCATTCCTCCACCATCTCACCGATGAATCTGACATCCCTCCGCCGAGAACGTCCAGATGACCGTCTCCGTCTATGTCACATGCATCAACACTGAAAGCCCCGTCGAAAGTACATGTGACCTGATGCTTCATGAGTTCTCCCGATAGCATCAACTCACCGGGCATGGTGTATGGATCGGTTCCGTAATCGGAGTAATAGTCCATGCCCCATTCCAGCACTGGTCCCAGAATACCGGGAACTCCCGACCAGTCATCCTGGATCGCTGTCCCGGCCTTGACAGAGGTTAGCAGCAGAAGAACAGCCGTGAAAGACAGTTGACGCATCTCATTTACTCCCCTCTTGATGAACGGGGATTACCGAAGCTTTCAGCGACCCTCAGAGCCAGGGTCTGACGGCGAGCCTGTACGCCTGTATCTCCTCCGGGCGGAAGAACAGCTCTATCTCCCTTTTCGCGGACTTCGTTGTATCCGATGCATGTATCATGTTGTGTCCGGGGCTGGTGGCGTAATCGCCCCTGATGGAACCGGGCGCCGCATCTGCGGGATTAGTGGCTCCGACGGTAGCCCGTGCGATGTTTACAGCATCCAGGGATTCAAGGATCATGAGGACCGAGGGACCGCTGGTGATGAAAGAGATCAGGTCCTCGTAGAAGTCTTTCCCGAGGTGTTCCCTGTAGTGCTCTTCGGCAGTTTCCCGGTCGATCCGGCTCATCTTCATGGCCGTGATCTTCATCCCCCTTCTCTCGAACTTCGAGATCAGCTCTCCCACCAGTTCTCTCTGAACTGCATTCGGCTTGAGTATTACCAGCGTCTGATCCATGCAATCCCCTTTCGTATGATCAGAACAATACGACCGCGGACAATGGAGGGCAATATTGATTTTGCCAATCTCCGCTTGTATCATTGCAGGTACAATCATCTTCTTCGGAAAGGAATCCGCCATGCTCTATTTCTTCAGTTCCGGGAAAAGGGAAACTGCCGGTGGAGAAGCCTGCCGGCTTATGCCATTGCCTCTGATGCTGCTGTTGCTTCTCCCGATGACGGTCTTCGGTTACGGCTTTCATGATGCCCTGACCTATGGCAATACAATCGATGTCATCAGCATAAAGTCCGCCGCTATGGTTGGGATCAGGGTATTCGGATCCGAAAGCGCCACCGCTGTCTTCATGAACCCTGCATGCCTCTACAATGTTGGAACGTTCAACCTCGAAGGATCCACATCCGCTATCTCCTGGACAGAAGAGGTGGCTGACAGCACTAGTATAACGCAGAGGTCCAGCAGGGGGCTGGGATCGGTCACAGGCGCCGTGGCCTACAGAGTCGGCCCGGATCTGGTCCTGGCAGCAGGTGTGGCCAAGGTCTCGGATTTCCAGTACGACGGCACGCATTTCCTTCCCGAGAACCCTTCGCATCCTGGAATTGATATTATAGAGAAGCTCAAGTCCACGGGTGGCCTGTGGGAAGCACTCGGAGGAGCTTCCTGGAGTCCGGTTGAACACCTTTCAGCCGGTGCGTCGGCCGGTCTCCGGTTCGGCGAGGTCAGTTATGATTACACCTACGATGCAAAGTTCACACCGGGGGTGGACTCCACTGCCACCTGGAGCTGGGATCTCTCGAATGCCTGCTACCATGCCGGTTTTGTGATCGGTGACGAACTCATCAGTGCCGGAGCCTGTTACTCTTCAGGTACCACGGACCGCTACTATTCCAGGCTTTCCATAGCCGGCAGAGCCACGGCCGAGCATATTGGCAACACCACGATGGGATTCGAGGGAGAGATAATCGCTCCCTTCGACAGGAACTACTTCAAGGGCAAGCTCTCCATCGAGACACCCATACGGCAGTCCATCAACCTGAGGGCGGGTGTTGGGTTCAACGAGGGTGAGAACATGAACCGCGTTGGATCCGCATTTTCCGTTGGGGGGAATTACTGTACCGAAAGGGTAAGGGTGGAACTGGCCCTGTCACAAATCAGCAGGTCCCGCGTGAGCACGTCCTTTCCGGAGGAGTATTCCGATTATGTGGATGACTCCTGGACGCAGTTCTGCATCGGTCTGCAGTACATGCTCTGACCGCGGCGGTGGCTTTGCCACCGCGTTGGCTTCGCCATCGGAGAAGGAACAAGGATGAGGAACGGAAGCCCAGGGGTCCCGGCCTCCAGAGGCTGGCTTATCATAAGATGGAACCCGGAATCAGGCATCTCGCTGGTCAGTGGTGACAGCGAAGGGCTTCTGGGTGTGAGTGCCAGAAGGCTCTTGCGATCACCTGAGCCACTCGGCCTTCTCCCCACTGACATCTCGACTGTACTGGCCGCGGGACTGCCGGATGTGCCCGTGTACCTTGCCACTGCCTCGTTGACCGGCAGCGTGAGTACCGTGGATGAACACGCTGAGATAATTCTGTTCGGTATCCCCGGTCTTCAGAGCAGAAGCGACGTAATGCTGGACGAACTCGGGGCAGGCATTATCGGGACCGACAGAGCAGGGGTCATAACACTCTGGAACAAGTCCATGTCCAGTATATTCAGGATCCCTCAGAAGCATGTGATAGGCAAGAATATACAGGATGTGCTGGTCTCACCTGTGCTCTATTCATGGGAGAACGTGATAAAGATGGTCCTCGAGGGGAAGCAGATCAAGGTCGTCTGCAGGCCTGATTCCCAGAGAAGGATCGAGTGTACCTTCACCCTCGGAGGAAACGGAGTGGTGGGCACATGCTTCGACACCACCGAGAGTTATCAGGCCGAGAACCGTCTGCGCACAAGCAGGAAGATGAACCAGGCCTACTTCCACTCCGTCAGCACCGGCCTTGTTCTTTTCGATAAGGACTACAGGATCCTTGTGGCCAACAGGGCCTTCGGCAGGATGTTCGGCCTTGTGGAGAATCTGCTGGGCATCCATCTGCACGAGATCCTTCCCAGCGAGAGTTACGAGATAATAGAGGATCTGACAAGGCCATTCTTCACCGGCAACACACTTGAGAAGGAAGAGGGAAGGACAGCCCATTTCGTCCTTCCCGACAGGACGAGAAGGGTCATACTGCAGGATGTCCACCCTATTGTCGAGGATTCCGGTGAGGTCTTCTACGCCGTGGGGATCTTCGAGGATATCTCCGAGATCACTCTGCTGCGGGACAACTATGGAAGCTACGTCGATACTGTCAGGAAGCTGAATTCACTGTCCGATCTGCTTCAGTCGGGCAGATCTCTCACCACGGTGGAGATTTCGGAGAGGGTCCTCGACTGCCTCGCGGCAGGCGCGGTGGCAATATTTCTCTCCGATCCCATCACTGACAACAGGCTCACGGGTTCCACGTCTGGGTGGCCGGAGTCCGCTCCCGAATTATTCTCCGAGCTGAGACTGGCCCCCGTCCTGGTGGAGACGGATTCCGGTTACAGGCTGACGGGTGAGGACCTCGGCGTCATCTCCAGCTACTTCAGCAGTTGTCTGGTGTTCCCTCTGGAGTCGGACAGAAAGAGCTACGGGTACCTGATCGTTGCCTACAGCGGCAACGAACCATCGGCGGACATCTTCCCCCTGGCCGAACTTGCTTCCAGGATGGTCAGGTCGCATCTCAGCGCCGGCGAGTACGAGACGGAGATCGAGCATCTGGACCTTCTGAGTTCGAGACAGGGCGAGCTGGTGAGCAGGATAATCGATTCGCTGGATGTCCCTGTGGCCATATTCAGGCTGGACTGGTCCGTGATAATATGGAACAGGCCCATGGAGGAGCTTACCGGGGTGTCAGTCGATCTGGCATCTGGAAGACCCGAGCTGGCGGCCAACATACTCTTCAACGGAATAGGTGGCGTCAGTGCTGCTCAGAAACTGCTGAGGAACGGTTCTTCGGAATTTCCCGAGTCCTGGCAGGTGGAGAACCAGGACGGAGGTACCGCTCGATGTACCTGGAGGCTCACAAGAACGGAATCCGTGGAGGGCAGGAACCTTGAACCGGTGGTGATAATAGCGGGAGTCAAGTCTGATGACGTATTCAGCATCAACGCCGCCAGGAGTGCCGCAGAGACTTATTCGGCCCTGAGCCGGGGAACTTCGGCGCTCCTTGCGGCATCCGACAGGACAAGAGTCGAGGAGGCTGCTGCTGCCGCACTGCTGGAGATATCCGGCGCTTCCAGGGTCACCGTCAAGATCAGGGGGATAAAGCCGGTCACAAGGACATCCTACGACCTGAAACCCGAAGAGACAGTCAGCTACTGGACCCTTCCCCTCGAGACCGAAACGGAGCTCGTGGGAGAATGCCAGTTCCATGGAGGCAAGGAGTATTCGGTGATGAAGGACTTCGCCAGGAACATGGCCAGGACATGTATCGAACTTGAGAAGTCGGCCATAGGAAGGCGATTTGCCTTTCTGGCGGAGAGGGCGGCGGGCAAGTTCTTCATTTCGAACAGCAGCGGTAGAATACTGCTTTCCACATGGATGGATATAACAGACGGCGTCATCTCCAACCGGACCATATACGACATGTTCTCAGGCACTGATTGGAAAGTCATCGATGCGGTCATGTCAGGGCTCAAGAACAAGGGCAGGCTCAACATGATACTGAAGACCGCCGATGGGGATGAGGTACAGATGGCCGCCGTGGCACTGGACGGTCATCAAGGGGAGACCCTTCTCATCTGGTGGCCTGTATCGGACCCGGCCTACAAGAAGCACCTGATGCACCAGGAAGTCGCCCTGGATTCGGGACGGGCCCTGAGGGACATGCTCGACAGCCTTCTGGAGTCCATTGGCAGCAGTTTCATCAAGGTCAGGGAGGTCCTTAACCCCGATCACCCGGTGGCTTCCGTGCTGAATACCTCGCTTTACGCGTTCGAGGGTATTGAGAAAGGGCACATCTATCTCAGATTGGTCCAGATGTCGCTCAACAGCGTGCCTGAGAGAGTCAGTACCGAGGAGTACCTGGACAGCGTCATGGCCGCCTTCATAGAGAGCGGTCGTGCGACCCCGGACATAACCATTTCAGGCAACCTCTACGACATCTCGGGCCAGATGGACCTCATGACCGAAACCACTCTGAGGCTCTGCGGAATAGTCTGCTCGGAGTCGGCCCCTGCGTTCAACGTGTCCGTTGTCAGACGCAAGAGCCTCGAGACGGAGGAAGAGCTGCCCAGAGGTCCGGAACAGTTCGTAAGAATAGATATCAGGAGGGTGGACGGTGGGCAGCTCAAGAGCCTGCCGGGAACGATCTGCGATTTTGAAGCTCCCTGGGATTTCTCTGCGGGCATCACTCCGCATGCTGAGATCAACCTTCTATGCCTCGTGCTCATGCTCGCCGGGGGATCCCTGAGAAGGTCCTCCCAGCGGGGGACTCTGCATCTGCTGTTCCCCTGCATGGACTGAAGAAACCGTACAGGGAGTAACGGCTCAGGATACTTTACCTGAGGACGCTTTCTGGTCATAATACCGATTCGTGCAACGACATGGCAACAATTCGGAGGATATGATTTGGACCCCTACGATTTCGGAAGACTGGAAAAGAAATGGAAACCGGCATGGGAGAGGATGGGGCTGTACAGAACCGGGACCGACCCGGGGAAGGAGCCCTTCTACTGCCTCGATTATTTTCCCTATCCATCAGGCGCGGGTCTGTCCGTTGGTCACTGCAAGAACTACATACCCACCGACGTCATCTGCAGGAAGAAGAGGATGGACGGCTTCAATGTGCTGCATCCCATGGGATGGGACGCCTTCGGACAACCCGCAGAGGAATACGCTATCAGGACAGGAGTTCATCCCTCCGCAGTGACCAGGATCAACACGGACACTTACAGAAGACAGATGAAACTCATAGAGGCAAGCTACGACTGGGACAGGGAAGTGAACTCCAGCGACCCGGATTACTACATGTGGACCCAGTTCTTCTTCAACCTCCTCTTCGACAGGGGTCTGGCATACGAGACGGAGAACGAGCAGATGTGGTGTCCCACCTGCAGGATCGTTCTCTCGAACGAGGAGGCGGCGGGGGGCATCTGCTGGCGCTGCGACGGACAGGTGACCAGGAAGAAGCTGAAGCAGTGGTTCTTCAGGATTACGGATTACGCCGACAGGCTGCTCAGTGACCTTGACGACCTTGACTGGCCCGAGGGTATCAAGGCGATGCAGAGGAACTGGATAGGAAAGTCGACCGGTGCCGAGGTCATCTTCAGGGTCCGCAATCCCGAGACCGGTGAGGAATTCCCTCTGCCTGTCTACACAACGAGGCTTGATACTATTTACGGGGCCACCTTCTGTGTACTTGCCCCGGAGCATCCTGACCTTGCCGGGATGGTCACATCCCACAGGCGTGACGAGGTCATGGCCTACTCGCTTCTGGCAAAGTCCCGGAGCGAAGTGGAGCGTACCGCCGCTGCCGAGAGGGAGAAGACCGGGGTCTTCACCGGGTGCTTCGCGGTGAACCCGTACAATGACAGTGAGGTACCGCTTTATGTGGCTGATTACGTGCTGGCCGGTTACGGCACCTCGGCAATTATGGCGGTCCCGGCTCACGATGAGAGGGACCACGCCTTCGCGGTGAAGTTCGGTATCCCCATAATCGAAGTGATAGCTCCCGGCGGAGTGCCCCGGGGAGTGGCGGAGACGGCCACGGTTGCGGACGGACAGCTCCTGAACAGCGGCCCCTTCGATGGCATGGACTCCGCCGTAGCCAGGGAGCGAATGGCGGAATACGCCTTGGAGAAGGGCTTCGGCAGGCCCGATACCAGATACAGGATAAGGGACTGGCTTGTCTCCAGGCAGCGCTACTGGGGCGCGCCCATACCCATAATCCACTGCGAGAGGTGCGGGTCGGTGCCGGACAGGGACCTGCCGGTGCTGCTTCCCGAGATGGACAACTTCGAACCTGACGATTCCGGCAGGTCACCCCTTGCCAGGGCGGAGGACTGGGTAAACACCACCTGCCCCGGATGCGGGGGTCCGGCCAGGAGGGACACCGACACCATGGCCGGTTTCGCGTGCTCCTCGTGGTACTTCCTCCGGTTCGCGTCGCCCCATGAGAAGGATAGACCCTTCGATCCCGATGCAGTACGGTACTGGCTGCCGGTGGACCTCTACGTAGGGGGCGCCGAGCATGCGGTGATGCATCTGATTTACGCCAGGTTCTGGACAAAGGTGATGTACGACGCGGGAATGCTGGACTTCAAGGAACCCTTTCTGGTCCTGAAGAACCAGGGAATGATCCTGGGAGCCGACGGACAGAAGATGTCCAAGTCCAAGGGCAATGTTGTAACTCCCGACGAGATGGTGGAAAAGTACGGTACCGACGCCCTGAGGCTCTACATCCTCTTCATGGGACCATTCGAGGCGGAGCTGGAATGGAGCGAGGAGGGGATCGCCGGTACATACAGGTTCCTGAAGAGGGTCTGGACCGTGGTCAACGAGACTTCGAACGCCCTCCGGGAAGAGGAGGACGGGGACCTCATGGACGAACTCCGTTTCAACACCGCAAGGACAGTGAAGAAGGTCACCGAGGACATGGACGGCTTCGCCTTCAACACGGCAGTCGCTGCGCTGATGGAGTACGTCAATTTCCTGTCGGCCAACCGGGAAAGGGCAGGGGCTGCAGGAAGCCTCTGGCGGGATTCCATCAGGAAGCTGCTGGTGATCCTGGCTCCTATGACACCGTTCATCTCCGAGGAACTCTGGCACAGGATGGGCTTCCAGGGGGACACCGTATCCCATCAGGAATGGCCGGGTTGGGACGAGGACGATCTTATCCGGGACGCAGTCGAGGTAGTGGTCCAGGTCGGGGGCAGGATAAGGGGCAGGATGATGCTTGCACCGGATGCTTCCCAGGACGAGATGCGCCGGCGGGCCATGGATCTGGAGCGGATCGCGGAGATACTGGATGGGCATGAACCCAGGAGGATCATAGTGGTCCCGGGCAAGCTGGTGAACATCATTCCATGATAAGGCTGATCAGTGCTCCCTTCGAGGCTGTATGGAAGCTGATCAGCGGTCTGCTATCCCTGACCGGCAGAGTGCTGGCCGGGATCATCGGTCTTGTCCTGCTGGTCCTGGGGATCATTTTCTGCCTCACAGTAATAGGATCGGTGGTAGGGATACCTCTGCTGGTTCTGGGTATTCTTCTCCTTGTCAGGTGCTTCTTCTGACCGGCATGGAACCTGTTCCAGAATGAGAAGGACCGACAGGGAGATAACCGATCCGGCCACCATGGAGGATATACTCCGCAGGGGGCAGGTCTGCCGCCTTGGACTGATCAGGGGGGACGATCCCTACATCGTCCCCATGAGCTTCGGTTACGAGGACGGCTGTCTTTATTTCCACTCGGCCATGGAAGGTCTCAAGGTGGATTGCATCAGGAGCTGCAACCGGGTCTGCTTCGAGGTGGACTGCGATGTGACCGTGACCGAATCCGAAGAGGCCTGCGATTGGACCATGGGCTTCGTCAGCGTGGTCGGCTACGGGACGATGTCGGAAGTTACCGGGAGCGATGAGAAGCTGAGGGCTCTGAACGTCTTGATGAAACATTACTCCGGGAGAAAGGGCTGGAGCGTTCCTCCGGGCCAGCTCGACAGGACCCTTGTACTGAAGCTGGAGATAATGGAAATCACAGGCAAGCGGTCCGCAGGATAGTATTGGAGTGATCCCTTAAATGGAAATGGAAATAGTGTTCAGCGGCGGCAAGAGAGTGGACGCTAACTATGGTGACTTCACCGTCAGGACCGATCAGACGCCCATGGGTGGGGGAGAGGGGTCGGCTCCGGAGCCCTTCGATCTCTTCTTCGCCTCCATGGGGACCTGCGCAGGGATATACGTGCTGTCCTTCTGCCAGCACCACGACCTGCCGTTCCGGGGTATCAGGCTCCTGCAGAGAGCGGAGAGGGACCCGGATTCCGGGATGTTCGAGAGGCTGATCATAGAGATAATCGTGCCTGAGGATTTTCCGGAGAAGTATCACAAGGCCCTGGTGAGATCTGCCGAGCAGTGCACGGTGAAGAGGCATATCGCAAAGGGTCTGCCCGAGTTCGAAGTGGCCGTTGTGACATACTGACCGGAAGGAAGAACAATGCGAGTGATAAAATTCGATGACATACCTGAGAAGAAGGTGGAGACCGAGGGCGCCGAAGGCGTGGGAATACGGGTCCTTATATCGAAGGAAGACGGAGCGCCCAATTTCATAATGAGGAGGTTCTCCGTCCAGCCTGGAGGCCAGACGCCGTACCACAGCCATTCCTGGGAACACGAGGTGTTCGTCCTGTCAGGAAAGGGAGAGGCCAGGCAGGG
>CAZXEF010000074.1:0-12472 GCA_964639605.1 uncultured bacterium
CGTGATCATGCCGACATCGATCCCGGGCTGGGCGGAGGCGCTGGACTCCCCGGTGCAGGCAAGGGCCGCGAGGAGTCCTGCAGCCAGTATATATCCTAGTGATCTCATAGCTTATCTCCATTGTTCAAGTTCGCTGCTCATGTGTTCCGAGGTCAAAGGGAAACGTTTCCGGAAAATTGTTGAAAACAGTGAGCTATAATGTATATTAGTTCCTGCTCACCGTAAATACCATTCTTGCGTCACACCCGGGAGTGAGATAACATGGACCTCGATCACCTGATCGGCCTCGAGCACAGCGTGGAAATAACCGTTGACGATTCAGTGACCGCCTCTTCGGTGGGCTCCGGAGGAGTAGACGTCCTCTCCACCCCCTCCATGATCCTGCTCTTCGAGCAGATCGCCAGGGACGCGGTCCAGCCGGCCCTCCCCGAAGGATTCACGACGGTGGGGACAAGGGTGGACATCGAGCACATCTCCGCCACACCGATGGGAGAGAAGGTCAGGGCGGGTGCGTCTGTGATCGAAGTGAATGGGAGAAGGATCATATTCGCGGTCTGCGCCTCCGACCGTCACGGTACTGTGGGAAGGGGGACCCACGAGAGGTTCGTGGTGGACCTCGGCAGGTTCATGGAGAAGCTGGCCGAGAGATACAGCGAATAGATTGGAAAATGATGGCGAAGAAGCTGAAGAAGAGGAGTGAGGTCCGGGAAGAGGCCAGGTGGAGCGTGGAGGAGATGTACTCCTCCCCCGAATCTTGGGAAGAGGAATTCAAAAAGACCTCCTCGTTCCCAGAGGAGATAAGCGTATGGTCAGGCAGGCTCGGGGAGACTCCGGGTACCCTGAAAAAGGTCCTTGAAGTTCTCCTGACGCAACACCGCATGCTTGAGAAACTGCAGACCTACGCCGGCATGAAGAGGGATGAGGACCTCTCCAGCTCCCTTTTCGGAGGAATGGCATCCAGGATCGACAGCAGGGTTACCGAGGTGAACGCGGCAGCCTCCTTCATCACTCCGGAGCTTCTGGCCATCCCTGAGGAGACCATGGACTCCTGGATCGGAACGGACGATCTGAGATCATACGCCACCTGGCTTGAGAACATACTCAGGTACCGGCCACATACGCTCTCGAAGAGTGAGGAGAAACTCCTTGCAGGCACAAGCGAGATATCCGGGTGCTTCGCGGACGCCTTCGGCAAGCTGAGCAACGTGGACATGCCCGCCAGGCTCCCGGAGATAGAGGACGAGACCGGTGACAGGGTTCAGCTTACCAACGGCAATTTCAGCGCACTCCTTCAGAAAAAGGACAGAAGGGTCAGGAAGGATGCATTCGAAGGTTTTTATGGTGAAGTGCTGGGAAACGTCTCAACCAAGGCCGCTCTTCTCCAGGGACAGGTAAGGTCACAGGTATTCAGAGCACGGACAAGGAACTTCGGTTCCGCCCTGGAGGCCTCCCTGTTCAACGATCGGGTGGACATCTCAGTCTACGATTCACTGATCCGCTCCGTCCACGATAACCTTCCCACGATCCACAGGTACTACCATCTTCGAAGCGAGGCCCTGGAGCTCTCTCCCGCTCATATGTACGATGTCCACGTTCCCATCGTGCCTGAATCCAGCAGTGAATACAGCTGGGACGATGCCGTGGATCTCACACTGGAGGCCACCTCCAGGCTGGGGAGCGCCTACACGGATGCCCTGGAGGCAGGCTTCAGGGCCAGATGGGCAGACAGGTACGAAAACATCGGAAAGCGCTCGGGAGCATATTCCGGCGGCTGCTACGACTCCCATCCCTACATACTTCACAACTTCAACGGCAACCTCTCCAGCGTGTTCACCCTTGCGCACGAGGCGGGTCATTCCATGCACAGCTACCTGTCGCGGAAGCACCAGCCATACCATACTTCGGATTACAGGATACTTGTGGCGGAGGTAGCCTCAACCACCAACGAGATGCTGCTCATCGACCTGCTACTCCGGAAACTGGACGATGAAAATGCCAGGACCTACATCCTTGACCACCTGATTGGCAAGTTCAGGTTCACAATCGTCAGACAGACCATGTTCGCCGAGTTCGAGAAACTCCTGCACGATGAAGTGGAATCCGGCGGTTCCCTCACGCCGGACTGGCTCAACGAGACCTATTACGGACTGGTGCGACTCTACCACGGTGACTCCTTCGCCTGGGACCGGGAGGATGAGCCCATAGCCGCGGAATGGTCCCGCATACCTCATTTCTACTACAACTTCTACGTCTACAAGTATGCCACAGGTCTTTCATCTGCCGTCGATATATCCTCGCGGATACTCGAGGGAAGGCCCGGAGCCGTGGAGAGCTACATCGAGTTTCTCAAGGGAGGCGCTTCCAGGCCCCCCCTGGAACTGCTGCGGAACGCAGGGGTGGATCTGACCACACCGGCGCCGGTAAACTCGGCGCTGTCGAAGATGGAGGGGACACTGGACGAGCTGGAGGAACTCCTGGACTAGGTTCCGCCGCCTCCCAGGAAAAGGGTCAGGGCCGCTTCAAGCTCACGGCTGTCCACCCACGTATCGTAGCACGGGCCGTTGCGCCACTGGTTCAGGACCCCGACCGTAGTTATGGGCTGCACGTCCAGTATTCCAAGTGACAGATCAATGGGGCAGGCCACCGCGACGATCAGGGAAGGCCTGACCTTCTCCACGATACGCCTGGCCGACGTGCCTCCGGAAGCAATGGCAAAATGGGTGCCGAACCTGTCACGAATGTCCAGCAGGTTGCCGATGGGGCACCTGCCGCACCTTTCGCATCCGTCGGGATCGTAGGTCAGCCTTATCGGGCACAGGTGGCTCTGAAGGCAGTGAGGCAACAGGATAAGGGTCCTGTCAGGACTGAAACCTGCCGGGGCTGCGGCCAGCACTTTCCTGTTGTTCATGACCACGACCACCTTCTCCGGTGTGTACTCGGAGATGAGGTGCAGCGACTGGATCATCTTCAGTGTCCAGTACGAGAGCCTGAGGGGAAGGGCTCCGGGAAACGCTCCGGCCCTGTAGAGTATCCCAATGAGCTGGAAGAGCGCAATCACCGCCAGGCCCGATGAAAGTGGAACCCAGCCTTTCCCCATCGCTGCCGCCAGCAGAAGGAAGAGGGTCAGGGCAGGGAGCAATGAGAAGACAGCCAGTCCCCAGTGGAATAGAAGAACTGACCTTCTAAGTTCTTTCAAGACGGTCACCCGTACTCACCCTGTATCCCCGCAGGAATTCCTCCGCAGTCATTACGCCGCGGGAAGCCGGCTGGAGCGATACTATTCTCAGCGATTTCCCATCTCCGCACCCAACGGTGAGGCTGCCGCCTTCCACTGCGACCTCGCCAGGCGGGACCACGGCATCGGTGATGCACGCGGCGGTCACCTTCAGCAGCCTGCCACAGTGGGATGTCCTGGCACCCGGAGAAGGCTGGAACGCCCTTATTTTCCTCTCCAGGGACCCGGCGTCGCAGCTCCAGTCCAGCCAGGTTTCCCCGGCGCTTATCTTCTTTGCGTACAGGGGCTCCCCGTTCTGTGGCTCCGGTTCGAGGATGCCCCCGTCATAGCCTTCAAGTGTCCCGACGATCCTGTCCCCCGCAATCCGGGCAAGCCTGTCCCCAAGTGTCCCCGCGGTATCGTCGGGATGGATGGACTCCGGGTAGACAGCCACCACAGGGCCCGTATCCCATCCGTCGTCGGTGAGCATGAAGGAGACTCCCGTCTCCTCCCTGCCGTCCAGTATCGCCCGAACCACGGGCGCAGCTCCCCGGTAGAGAGGAAGCAGCGAAGGATGGACGTTCAGGACACCGAGCCGAGGGATCCCGAGAAGCTCCTCCGGCAGCCATGCGCCGTAGGATGCGGTGACCATAACGTCTGGCTTCATTTCCGCAAGGGTCCCTATGAACTCTTCGGCAAGCTTCTCCGGCTGGTGGATACTGACCTGAGGAGCATTCTCCTGAATGTGGAGGTATACCGGGGGCTGGGAAAGGCTTCTCCCCCTTCCGGCCGGCCTTGGAGGCCTCGTAACGGCGCAGAGCACCGAGTGCACCGATCCCAGGAGACTACCGAGTACGGGTATGGCGAAGGATGACGTGCCGAAGAAGACGATGCGCAGAGACGGCTTCACTCAGAATATCCCGCGGTCGCTGCCGTACTCCCGCCGGATATCGGCAAGCTGTTTCCTGACGAGCTTCCTTCTTATGGGACTCAGCTTGTCTACGAAGAGTATCCCGTCAAGATGGTCGTTCTCATGCTGAACGGCCCTGGCCACGTAATCCGACAGATCCAGGCTGAACTCAGTCCCCTCAAGGTCCGAAGCCGTTACAGAGACCATGGACGGCCGTCGCACCATCTCGAAGATACCGGGGATGCTCAGGCATCCCTCCTCGTCCTTCTGCATTGGGCCGTGGGCTCTGACCCTCGGATTTATGAAGACTGAATGCCCGTTAAGGTCCAGCTCGTCAGGGTTGAGTACGAAAACCCTGAAATTCTCCCCCGCCTGCGGGGCCGCCAGTCCCAGACCCCTCTCCATGAGGAGTATCTGTTTCATGTCGGAGACCAGGCCACGTAGAAAATCCACCCTTGCGGATATGTCCACTTCGCCTGAAACGTTCCTCAGTATCTCCGACCCGTAATACTGAAGCTTCCTTCCCATCAGTGTGAAATTCCCCTTTCAGGCGGCAGAAACTTACCTGGCCGCCTCCTTCTCAACGCTGTCGAGCTGAAGGGAGTTCCTGTCCACGTCTATCTTCACGCCCTCTGCTATCCTGACGGTCACCACATCACCCTTGAGATTTGTAATGACCCCGTGGATGCCTCCGCTGGTAATGACCCTGTCATCCTTCTGCAGAGCGTCCCGCATCTCCCTGAGCAACTTTGCCTGCTTCTGCTGCGGACGGATCATCAGGAAGTAGAATATGGCGATTATGGCTATCATGGGAATGAAGCTCATGATGCCCCCTCCGCCCATACAGGTCTGTGGCTCCTGGGCCGTGGTCTGGGTCGCAGTGCCACCGGAGGCCGGGGCAGGCTGTGCCTCGACCGGGGCGGCCTCCACCGTCTGCTGGTCCATCGGGGCTTGCTCGGTGCGGGATTCGCTCTGGGCGAAGACCGCGGCAGTGATCACCATCAGTACGAGTACGATACTTTTCATACAACAACTCCTGTCGTTCATCATGCTTTGCCATTGAATTGCGGCAGTGAAAACCTAACGCCGGGGCTTCGGGACCCCCGACCTCATCCCGATCCAGCTGCCAGCCGCTCCCGAGCCCGCGCCCAGGACCAGCACAAGGGCTATCCAGTCTCCGGGAAGGAACTGGTGGGGTACGCTGGACGAAAGCATCCAGGATACAGCCCCCGTCAGGAGGAGACTTCCGGCTGAACCAGCCGTTCCCGTTACGAGCCCTTCTCCGATGAAGGGCATCCTGACAAACCATCCCGGTGCACCTACTATACTCATTATCTGCACCGTGAGCGCCCTCTTGGCTATGGCCAACCTGACGGTGTTCGCGACCACCAGCGAAAGGCTTACCGCCAGGACCAGGCCGGCAAGGATGACGAGCTTCTCCAGGATGTCCACAGCCCTTGTCAGTCCCGGAAGGTACTCTTTTCCGTATATGACGTCATCCACGCCGTCCATTCCCGATACCGTCCTGGCGACGCCGCCCACCCTCTCGGAGGTCCTGTATTCGGGATGAAGAGTGACCTGAATGGAAGCAGGGAGGTGGAACTGAGGGCCCAGGAGCGTCAGGAGGTCCGCCTGCTCGGGCATGTCCGCCCTGAAGATCGCCTCGGCCTCCTGTGGAGAAACGTAATAGACTGACCTGACGCCCTCCATCTCCGAAACGAGGTCCGCCAGGTTCACGGCATCCGTCTCGCTAACAGTGTCCTTCAGGAATATCTCGATCCCCACATTCTCCTGCTCGTTGCGAAGCACGGTCCCGAGATTCCATGAGACCACCAGGAAGATATCGAAGACCATGAATGAAAGGCTTACCATGAGCAGGGTGATGAGGAAGGTGGCCAGCTTGCCCCTGATGTTCAGCAGCCCCTCGCGGAACGCATTGCGGATAAGATGTATCACAGCTGCTCGTAGCCGTCCCAGGAGCTGGGGTTCACCAGGTGTCCCCTGTCCAGATACATGAACCTGGCCACACCCGCGGGAACCTGCCTGGGGTCATGAGTGGCAAGCACCACGGCGGTCCCGGATCTGTTTATCTCCAACAGAAGTTCTATCACCTTCCTGGAAACCTCCGGGTCCAGGTTGCCCGTCGGTTCGTCGGCAAGGAGTATCACGGGATGCGCGACCATCGCCCTGGCAATGGCGACACGCTGCTGCTCGCCGCCGGATAGCTCGTGGGGGTATGATCCGCGCCTGTGGTTGAGTTCCATCTCCGCCAGGAGGGAGAAGACCCTCCTCCTGACCGCCTTGGGGGATGTGCCTGCCACCTGCAGGGGAAGTGCAACATTGTCGTATACGGTCCTCTCAGGGAGCAGACGGAAATCCTGGAACACTATTCCCAGCTTCCGCCTTAGCAGTGGAAGGTCCTTCCTGCTCAGCCTGTCGGAACTGTAGCCGGCTACCTCCACTGTACCGGAAGTGGGCAGATCGCCCATCCAGATGTGTCTGAAAAGTGTGGTCTTACCGGCGCCGCTGGGCCCGGAGATCACCAGGAACTCACCCTGTTCCAGCTGAAGGTTGATCCTTTCGAGAGCCGGCCAGTCGTTGTAGTACCTGCTGACGTTCTGGAAGGAGACCACCATCAGTCCGAGTCTCCCAGGACAGTGTAGTACTCCTGGCGGTCCCTGCGGGATACCTGGCGGTTTTCCGGGATTTCCTTCACGCGTATGGAAAAGGCGGTCCCGTCAGGCTTCACTATGTGAAGGACATCTCCCCTGCTCACAGAATGGGATGACTTCAGTTCCCTTCCCTCCATGGACACGTACCCTGAGGATGCCGCCCTGCCCGCGGCGGAGCGAGTCTTGAAGATACCCGTAAGCTTCAGGTATACATCAATCCTCAATTGTGCCATCATTTCCCAGGAGATAGACCACGGGAATCTCTTCCCTCAGCGAGTCCACCATCTCATAGTAGGTATCCTGATAGATCACCTGCTGGACAAGGCCGTTAAGCTCCGCAGGAGTGTATGAGCTCCAGTCAACCCGGTCCGTACTCTCGTGCAGCTGCACTATGACCACGGCTCCTGCTTCATCGAGGATGATGGGATCGGAGCAGCGGCCCGGCGCCAGGTCCTCGATGCCGCGGGCCACCGAGGGCAGCCAGAATCTCAGGGGGACCACTCCCATGTCCCCTCCCCTGGAGGCAGAGGTCCTGTCAAGGCTGTAAAGCGATGCGGCTTCCTCGAAGGAGAGCCCGCCGGACTCGATCTCGCCTATGATCCCCCATGCTTCTCCAACGGTGTTCTGAATGTCCGTGCTGTCAACCTGGACAACTCTGAGTATATGGCTGGCGGATATCCTGTCGTCGTCCTCCCGGCTGTCGAGTCTGATCAGATGAACACCAAAGGGTGTTGCAACAGGCTGGCTTACTTCGCCCGGTTCCAGAGCGTAAGCGGCATTCTCGAAGGCGTAGGTCATCTCCCCCGGGCCGAAGGTCCCCAGGTAGCCGCCTCCGGCTGCTGAACCGTCGTCGGAGTATTCCATGGCCAGTTCCTCGAAGGATTCACCGGCCATTATCCTGGCCCTCAGCATGAGTATCTCGTCCACCGCAGACTGGTACTCGGGTCCGGAGGGAAGTACGGGAAGGTATATCCAGGAGACAGCCCGGGGCATGACGATCTCCTCCACCAGGCCTGAATTGGCGGCAAGGAATGTCTCGGGGCTCATTGGCATTTCGGAAAGCGCTGTCTGGACCTTCCTTCCCAGGAAGATCTGCGCCGCCTGGTTCTCCGCCAGATAGCGGGAAAGGTAGACAGGGTCCAGGACCGCCAGATCGGGGCTGTTCTCCAGTTCCGCCGCAACCAGGGCCTGTATCTCCTCGTCGGTGGGGTAGTATCCGGCATCGATGCCGGCCTGGACAATCAGCCTGTTCTCCACCAGCTCCTCTAGAGCTTCCCGGTAGCGGAGGGTCCCGGTCACCGTTTCAAAATCACCCTCGGGCTCATCTCCGATTTCCGCCAGCAGCTCCATGACCTGTGAATGAAGAATGGGGCTGTCCTCCACCACGGCGACCGTTCTCTCCAGCGGGACGAATCCCGCCACAAGGGCGGCAAGTATCATCAGGCTCATTGCGTCCCTCTTCCCTGGGTACTTTCGTTAACTTCCGTCTCCGGGGCATCTCCGTCCACCAGCAATGGATCGATGTAGATATCCCTCTCCAGCGAGGCGAGTTCAAGAAGGCTGTCCCTGGCGGCCTGCAGCATCTGCCTGTGCATATCGTCGGCCACTGCCCACATCACCCTGGCGGTATCCTCCAGGGTTCTCACCTCGTCGACCATCAGGATATGCCAGCCGTAAGAACTCTCCACCGGCTGGCCGAGACCGTCAAGGAGAGCCATGTCCCTGGGTATGCCGTAGGCCATGAGTTCACCCGCCGTCATGAAGCCCAGGTCCCCCCCGATACCGGCCTTCTGCCCCAGTGACAGGTTTTCCGCGGTGAGCTGGAAATTTTCGCCCCGCGAGAGCCTCTGATGAATTGAATCCGCCAGTTGACCGTCCGCAACAAGTATCTGCCAGTAGTGCCTCTCAACCATGTAGGCGGGACTGTCCGCCTGCATGAACGTGATGACATCCAGGCTGTCAGGGAAAGGTACTCTCGAATAAGTCTGGGAGAGTATTTCGTCCCTCAGATAGAGCTGTCTCACCCTTTCCTGGAGCAGACGGCTCCGGCGGGGGTTTTCAAGGCCGGCTTCCACTGCCAGATCGGCAAGGAGCTGGTCTTCCACCCATTCCTCAAGCACCGAGGGGTCATCTATCCCCACCAGCGCAAGGTCCTCGTGGTATATTGTGGTCCCTCCGACACTGGCGGCAACCAGCCCATCGACGGGACGGTCATCTACTGCTGGTATCTCCATCACCGGAACTGCATCCAGCCTTCTGCCGACACCGAGGAGCACTGCGGCGGTGGAAACAGCCACAACCCCGGCCAGTGCCCAGACGGCCCATATCAGGCGTCTGTCACCGTTACAGCTGTTCAAGGAGCCTTTCCGGGTAGAGATTGACTTCGTAGTTGATCTCGAGTTCCTCCACCTTCGCCATTATTGCCTCTTCCTGCATGACCTGGGTCAGTTCCATGGCAACCACCTGCTTGATCTCGTTCACAGTGGGCTCAGGAGTGAGAGGTTCCGTTTCCACCACCTTGATGATGTGAAACCCGGCGCCGGTCTCGACAACATCGCTGACCTCTCCCTCACCAAGCCTGAATGCGGCTTCATCAAAGTTCATGTAGCCTGACTGTCCGCGGGTGATCCAGCCCAGGTCACCTCCGCTGGCGGCGCTCGGGCCCATGGAGTACTCTTCGGCCAGGGAGGCAAAATCGCTGCCGGCCCTGACCCTGGCAAGGATGGAGTTGGCAAGGTTGAGATTATCAACAACGATGTGCCTAACATGGGCACTCTTCCGGTACGTGCTGAGCCATTCGTCGACGTAGTTCTCTATCTCTAACTGCGAAGGCTGGAGTCCAGCGACCAGTTCCGACATGTATGCCTCGAGGAGGATCTGCCTTTCAGCCTGTTCAAGAAGCTGCTGGACCTCCGGATCCGTTTCCAGACCGGAGCTCCTTGCGGCCCGGACTAGTATCTCCTCCCTCACCCATGACTGGAGGACCTCAACGGCGCTTGCCTCCGACGTGATCCCAAGATACGGGACGTTCTGTTCCCCGCCTATCATGTAAAGGACGTCATCCCAGGTCAGCTGGGCATCGTCGACGGTGGCAAGTACCTGGGCTGACATCGTTCCCGACAGGACAAGCATCGCTGCTGTCAATAGGACCATTCTCATATTTCCTCCAATAATCCGGTTCATGTTATCGGCATGCGGGCCTTTAGTAGCCGGACTCCCATGGGTCCAGCTCTCTTACCAGCCCGCTGTCAATCTCTATACTGTAGCTATCCCAGAGTTCCAGAAGATAGTCTTCGAGGCGTCCGTTGACCATTGCCTGCCTGCAGTCCGTTAGTAGTACGGGCATGATCACCAGAGGGTCGTCCATGCCGGCGGGAATGACGTCGACTACCCGGAAGAAGACGAACACTTCGTCCCCCGGATACTGCACCGGGCCTGTAAGAACGCTTTCCGGCGCATTGAAGACGGCTTCGCCGAAACCACCGTAGAGCTCCATGGGACAGGGATCAGTGGGTATGAGCACGCCTTCCTCATCGGTATGGCTGTAATACCTCTCAAGGTCATCGAATGTTCTCACATCGCCCTCCGGCATCCAGTCGAAGGGGACGTAGGCCACCTCTATCGAGCGCAGTTCCGGAATGTCGTAAAGGTCCGAGTTCTCACGGTAGTACTCCAGCGCCGCCGCCGTGTCAGCCTCCGCCGCCTGGCCCAGGACGCGGTACTTGAGAACCTGGTCGGTGATGGTCAGTTCCCTCTCCGACTCCGGCCAGGACAGACCTTCCTCTGCAGCCAGACCGGCCTGTCTCCTGATCTCCGCGAGCCCCTCGACGTACACCCACAGGTCCACTTCGGGGTCCAGCATAGGCCTGGGCAGCCTGTAGGGAAGGAATTCCTCGGGAACCCCGTTGAAGAAGTTATCGTCATCCACAAGGCATGCTGTGGCAACCACATCTCCGGCGGTCAGGCCGCCTCCGGGAAATACCGCCAGAACAAGGTCGGGGTCCAGCCCTTCAGGGTCGATGAAGGAATACTCTCCGTCTGCAAGCGCAAAATGCTCCGCCAGCAGCTCCACCGCCCCGGAGATGACCGTCACGTCCCTCTTCGCGGAGAGCCTGGAGTTGATGTAATATCTGGCTGCCGCTGGTACACTGTACTCGGTGACCGCTGTCCGGGCCGTGTCCAGAGTGAAAACCGCCCAGGCTCCAAAGTAGGGAACTGCTGCAGGTCCGGCGCCGGCATGTCCCATCATGGCCGAGGCGAATCTCGGGTTGCCTGAATGGAGGAGGAAGAAGTTGCCGTCGAAGTCGAAATAGCTGGAGCCTTCATGGCTCCATGGGGCAAGAGCCATGCCGTCAGGAGGCTGGGACGGAGAACCCGACCTCCACTCTTCCAGTACATCCATGGCCTGTGCGCTGTCCTTCATCAGCACGGCGGTGACCGACACCTCGATGGACATCATGCTGTCCATACCGGCGGTATCCAGTCCAGCGTCGTATATCCGCTCCAGTTCTCTCTCCAGCCACTTCTGAGCCATCCATACGTCCTCGGATATCTCCAGCCACCTTTCCATGTCCGGCAACTCGATCTTACGGGCTTCGTCCAGGAGCATCTCCCGGTAAGCCAGTCTTGTCACCAGGCCGAACTTACCGCCGGGCTCCAGTACGCTCACCTGGTCGTCCGGGAGCAGTCTCTCGAACTCCCGGTGAAAATCGTCCACGGTGACCTGGATACCGTTGCCCCTTGCGAGAATTCCGGGGTCCTCCCCGCCGCAGGAGATCAGCAGCAGAACTGATGGAACTATGATGGAAATCCCTGAGAACTTGAAATAAGACAATTGTTTCTTCCTTTCAAAGAATGGATAGGACGGGATGACTCCGACAGGGAATCCTCAGCCGGACAGGAAATATAAGGGATGCAGCCCCTTGATAGCTACCTTTGTCAATATCAGCGTGGAGCTATGAACCTCATCAGATCCAGTACCCTTTCGGTTTTCTCTTTGTCGGACAGATCCCTGAGGGATACTGTCAATACCACCCGTCCGGTCTTCTCTGCGGTCACCCTGACCTTGGCGGAGGCGGGGAGGGGATCGGACAGACTGGCTCCGGGTCTGAAGACCAGCCTTCCCGAAGATCCACTTATCACCACCTCCTCTATTCCGGATTCCCGGGCCAGGTATCCTATCCTGGCCCGGAGGGCCGTGTTCCTCACAGGTTCCTCCGGTTCTCCGAACCGGTCCTCCAGATAAGCCGTCCATTCATCAATATCCTTCTCGCTGGCGGCTCTCCAGAAGCTGCGGTATATGCGGACCCTCTCGGATACATCCGGGACATAGGACGGAGGTATGTACGAGTCACCCGGTATCTCCACCCGGACATCGGACGCGCCGCACCTCTTCACTCCCTTGAGCTGCGCAGCCTCTTCCCTGATCAGTTCTTCGAAGAGCGAATAGCCGATTGAGACCATCTGACCGTGCTGTGAGGCGCCCAGCAGTTCTCCGGCGCCCCTTATCTCGAGATCGCGCATGGCCACGTTCCAGCCTGAACCCAGCTCGGTGAACCTCCTGATAGCGTCAAGTCGATTCCCGGCCTCGGGCTTCAGCCTTTTTCCCTCGGGCACTATCAGGTAACAGTAGGCCTGATGATGGCTTCTTCCCACCCTTCCCCTGAGCTGGTAGAG
>CAZXEF010000075.1:0-11128 GCA_964639605.1 uncultured bacterium
CAAAAGTGTGAAGGACCCTCCGGGAGATATCCACCTGTACCGGAAGCTCCCGGTATTTCCCGCCTGTGCCACTCCGGGATCGAATCCCAGCCAGCCGGAGCACGTAATCGCTGAAATGTTCAGTGTATCCCCGGGGGACAGCATGGTAAAAACGATAGCGGCGGTATCCGGTCTGGTGTAAGCTTTCATGGGAATATCGACCACCAGAGTGCAGGAGGGGCTGGAAATGCAATTCAGGAAGTCACCGGCGGACAGAGGAGAAGGAACTGCCGCCAGCAGGACGAACGCACTCGCTAAAAAGAGTGGAAAACTCATGCCGGCACCCCCAGTGTAAGAGTTCAAAGAGGATGATATGAAAGACTGTCATTCCATGCAACAGGCCTTGGCAGGAACTCGTTTTCAGTTGGTGGGCCCTGGAATACTGATTATCTTAGCGCAGGGTGTTGACGGAATAATGACCGTTTCGGTCAGACAGATAAAGAAAGCATCAGGAATACGGGAGATACGTGGCCAATAACCTTCGCTTCATGAGAACGGTATTCCTGTCATGCTGCGGGGCGACCGCTCTGATCCAGTACTCGCTGTTCACCTCACAGAGTTCACAGGGTGTGCTCCTCGGAAGATGGTCCCCTGCCGTTTCGGGTCTGATCCTCTTTTTTCTGCTTGCTTTTCTTATTGGGATGGCAGCCGTATTGAGCAGGTCCTTCCTCGAAAGGTCCGCGACCCTGTTTCAGAGGGTTCCTGACATGGCAGGGGCACTCCTGGTCGTTTTTCTGCCAGCACTTCTCTTCGTGATCTGGTTCCTTTTTCCGATCCCACTCTTCGGCAGGACAAGTTTCACGGCAGGATTGCTCCTTCTTTCATTTGCACCGGGCCTCCTGTTGATATCCAGCCAGGAAGGGAAGAGACTTCGAAGGACACTTGGCGGCACCGCCGTGGTTGCTGTTTCATTCATCGTAACTCTGGCAGCAGCGGAGGTCATCTTCAGGGTACTTATGCCAAAGAGCATCTTCAATCCCAGATTTGGTCTCCGTCCTCATCAGAGGGTGGAACTTCAGGTCGACCTGCCGGGGATCACTCCCGGAGGGACGCTTACGACAAACATGTGGGGATTCCGCGGAGAGGAGCCGCCTGAAGAATGGGACGATTATCTGACCATCGTCACCATCGGAGGGAGCACCACTGCGAACTACTATCTCGATGACAGTCTCACATGGTCGAATGTACTGCAGAAGGGGCTCAGGGAGATCGAACCCAGTGTCTGGGTGGGCAATGCCGGAATACCGCGACATTCTGCCGGGACCCACGCCCTCTTCGTCAGGGAAGTCCTATCTTCGATAAGACCAGATGTGGCCCTTTTCCTGGTGGGTGTCAACGACATGGGTCCCTTCCTCCGGGGTTGTCAGGACAACGAGGAGAGACTGCCCGATTCCGGCATCCGGACATGGCTCTTCGGCAGGTCAATGACACTGCAGCTTCTCTACAAGATAAAGAAGACCTGGATTGAAGGCGCCCCGGTGATAACAGGGACCGTAGACCCTTACTTCGTGGAGGAACCGCTTTCAGTGGAGGAACCTCCCTTCCCGGAAGACCTGCACGATATCCTGGAGGACCCTGACTTCTACAAGAATAGGATCAGGACCCTCATCCGCGAATGCCGTTCGCTGGGGATACTGCCCGTCTTCATGACCCAGCCGGGACTCTATGACGACACGGAGTACTGGCGCGGCATCCTCGCATGTCAGATCTGGTCGGGAGGGCAGAATGTACCTATTTCCGCTGCCACGAACTGGCGCATTCAGCAGACACTGAATTCCGACCTGCTGGAAGTGTGCAGGGAGGAGGAAGTCTATGCGTTCGATCTTGCGGGGGAAATTCCTCACTCAAGGGACTATTTCTATGACAGCATGCACATGACGGAGAGGGGAGCACAGCTGGTGGGGATCAGGGCATGCGAGCACCTCTCGGAGTACCTTGCCGGCAGGGGGATGCTCTAGGACCAGAGCGGCGGGCAGGCATGACCGGCCCTGTCGGTCTTGATCGAGCAGTGATCAGGGGTATCAGTACCGTAATCACAGGCAGGGACTGGCTAAGGTCACTTTCTCGCATTCCCCTACGAACGCCTCCCAGGCTGAAGTGAAATCTTCCAGAGGCCGGCTGTCCGGTGTCCTGAGTTCCATGGTGCCTCCTTTGACGTTCATACGGACATCAGTGAACATGGTGGTAAGGTGGTCCAGGAAATCACTGAAATCCCTACCCTCGAGATTCCTGAAGACCTTTCCGCTCCGCAGCTCCACTGCTTCCATGGCCTGGTCGACAATGCACTCAAGTATGGAACTCGCCCCTTGCCCCCCCTTAACCTTTGGAAGACCGCACCGGCAGCCGTCGGT
Source organism: uncultured bacterium (assembly GCA_964639605.1). Taxonomy (GTDB): domain Bacteria; phylum Fermentibacterota; class Fermentibacteria; order Fermentibacterales; family JCC-6; genus Aegiribacteria. The sequence goes on from CAZXEF010000075.1 coordinate 2,391, forward strand.
ACGGTCCCATATCTCCCTCCTCCCGGGAGACATTCCCAGAGTATCGCTTCGTGACATCCTGCAGAAAGCCTCAAACAGAGTTTCAATGTCCCTCGAGCAGATGATCGCTGCATGCATGTGTATGGCCGCGGTCCCCTTCATCATTTCAGGTCCCCGCAGGTCCACTTCAATGAACCTGTCATGCATCAGGGAGTATCTGGGAGAAGTGAGGAGGAGAGGAGCGTCGTATCGCCCGGGCATGAAACCGGTTCCTACATATCTGATCCCCAGGTTCATCTCTATGTCGGTGTTCGTTCCCGCTATCCAGTCCAGGATCTCACGCAGCTTCCGTGTATCCCCGGCGATCATCGGGGGGCTGAGATACTCAATCTGACCGCCGGGCTCGAAAACCACCTGCCTCGTATCCCTGGTGTAGGTTCCATCGGCATGCGAATAGCCTCTTCCCTTGAGGAACCCGTCGAGTTTCAGCATGTCGTCCATGTCCAGTCTGCGGTGGGGAAGGAACTCGTACTCGAAGCCGTAGCTCCTTGGCTGTGTGTTCCCGCGGGATCGTATCATTTCGAGGAGCCTGCGGGCGTATACCGCGGTAATGTCCGGTGAAATCCATACTGTTTTTTCTTTCATGCCAGGAACTCCCCTATCCAGAGGCCGAAGGTGAGGATGGCGTATGTCCTGTCCGCTTCGGATACAAGGGTGTCGGGACCCACTCCATCGGCTGTTACACTGTTCCACAAAGCTCTCACCATGTCCATGTCCAGGAAACCGTCCAGAGGTCCTCTGCCTCCTTCAAGCAAATCTCCGACGAACTCCGGGAGATGATCCCTTTGAAGAAGCCATGCCGCCATGGGAATGGTAAAGGGCTTCTTCTCCCTGCAGGCCGTGGCCCTGTCCACTATCCCGTGTTTCAGGAGGGACCTCCTGCAGATGTACTTGCCCATCCTCTCGGCCAGGTTCACCTTGAGCCTTACAGGGAGCCCTGCGGCGAACTCTGCCAGCCTGTAATCGAGGTAGGGGGTCCTTGTCTCCAGAGAATGCCTCATGGAGAGCTTGTCCAGCCTGAGTACCACATAGTCGGGAAGCCTTGATCTGCATTCCATTGCCAGGAGCTGATCGAGGGGGTGCATCCCGCCTGAGACCGCCGGCATGGCGTCCGCCGGGAAAGGCACAGCTCTCTCCTCGATACCCAGGAGCCTGGACAGCTCCCCAGGGCTGAAGAGCAGTTCGCTCTGGATGAACCGTTCGGCAGGATCGGGTTTTCTGGCGGAGAGGTAGCCCTCCAGCTCCGGGAAGTCCCTCATGAGCAGGTCACTTTCTCCCGGCGACATGGAACCTATCTCATCCGCCGCCATTTCCAGGAGGAATTTCCTGTACCCGGCAAAGATCTCGTCCGCTCCCTCACCTGTGAGCACAACTTTGACATGTTCCGACGCCAGTTCGCAGACCTGGTCCGTGGGCAGGATGGTTCCCAGCGAAATGCAGTCCTCCACCGACTTTATCAGCCGGGGCAGTTTCTCCAGGGATCCCGGACCGCATGTCCTGCTGAATAGCTCAGTCCTCCCGAAAGTCCCGGGCTCGGAGGACATCAGGGACCTCACATCATCCAGCTCATTGTAGAGGGGATCATCGAATGAAACGGTGAACAACTTGAGACCGGGCCTGTTTGAGGCGGCCAGAGACGCTACGGAGGAGGAATCTATCCCTCCGCTGACCAGGCTCGCCACCTCCACGTCGGACCTCATCCGGATCCTCACAGCGTCCAGGAGAAGCTCCATGAATCGCTCCTCCGCCTCTTCGACGCCAATGCATGGACCGTCGGATCCCGGAAGGTACTCCCAGTACCTTGTTATACTGTAATCACCGCTTTGAATGTCATAAACCAGAAATGAACCCGGGGGGAGCCTTCGAACACCGCCGAACATCGTCCTCTCTCCGGGAACGTACCGGTAGGAGAAATAGACCGGAAGGGCGTCCCTGTCCAGTTCCGGACTGGTTCCGCTCCCCTCCAGCAGAGGCTTGATCTCCGATGAGAAGAAGAAACCCTGGCTGTTCACAGTGTAGTAGAGGGGCTTAATTCCGAACCTGTCGCGGAAGAGGACCACTCTCTTTCTGAGCGGGTCAAAGATGGCTCCCGCGTACATGCCGTTGAGATGGTGCAGGAAGTCAAGCCCCACCTGTCTGTAAAGATGCAGCGCCACTTCGATGTCGCCCCTGGTGACGAAGGTCTCCATCGGCAGATCGTCCCTGAGTTCAAGGTAGTTGTATATCTGACCGTTGCAGATGATGGCGCAGCCGTCGCTCCCTGACAGTACGGGCTGCATTCCGGTCTCCAGGTCGAGTATGGAAAGACGCACGAAACCAAGGCCCACGGACCCGCCACCTGAACTGAAGACCATCTCGTTGGCGTCATCGGGACCCCGGTGCCTCTGGAGGCATCCCATGGCCCGAAGCCTTCCCATGATCTCGTCAATGGTCATACTCTGGGTGACTATCCCGCTTATTCCGCACATCGGTCCCTGGATCCTCCATTTCCATATTCGGACATATATACATAATCCCTTGGAAAATAGTAGGGATTGACCCTGACCGCTCGGAAAGTTACTGAGCAGTCCTCGGTCCTGCAAAGAAAAGGAGCCCGGACATTCCGCCCGGGCTCCATTATGACTTCCTGGTGCTTAAAAACGCAAGAAAGCTGGCTTGCTTCCGCCCCAGGTATGCTAAGGTATCAGAGTATCTTCAGTACTCCGGCTCCCCTGACGCCTCCTCTTCGAAGCCTTGCCAGAGCAAGGTTGGCTTCGTCCAGCGCGTATTCGGTGATCTCCGGTGAGATCTTCATTTCCCCGGCAAGGTCAAGGAATTCGGAGATATCCCTCCTGCCGACGTTGGCCACGCTCTTTATCTCCTTCTCCATCCAGAGATCTTCCGAGTAATCGAGATTCAGAAGGTATTCCCTGTCTGCGTTCTCCTTGCGGATGGCGTTGATGACCAGCCTGCCCCCGGGAGCCAGGTTCCTCATGGCCTCCACCACGGGTTTCCAGGCCGGAGTGGTATCGATAATGCTGTGAAGCTTTACGGGTGAACGCTGGTGGGTATCCCCGGCCCATACCGCTCCCAGATCCAGGGCGAATTCCCTCTCAACCTGGTTTCTAGCGAAGACGAACACATCCGTATTGGGATAGACGGTCCTGACCATCTTGAGGACCAGGTGGGCGGAACCGCCGAACCCGGTAAGACCAAGTCCGTCTCCGTCCTTTATACCTGTAAGTCTCAGGGACCTGTAGCCGATGGCGCCGGCACACAGGAGAGGCGCGGCCGCGGTATCGCCGAGATGTCCGGGAACGGGGAAAGCGGAGCCCGAGGGAACTTTCATATACTGGGCGTAACCGCCGTCCGCATCCCTTCCAGTGGCCGTGAAATCGGGGCACAGGTTCTCGTTCCCCTCCATGCAGAACCTGCATACGCCGCACGAGGAGAAGAACCAGCCCACACCAACCCTGGTTCCCATTCGGGAACGATCCACATCCACGCCGGTATCAACCACCGTACCGACTACCTCGTGACCGGGAACGACTGGATAGTAGGGCGGAGGGGTCCTTCCCTCGATCTCGTCGATCTCAGTATGGCATACACCGCAGGCCAGCACCCTGATGAGGAGTTGGTCAGGACCTGGTCGGGGAACAGGTACCTCCTCCAGGACAAGGGGTTCGGGCTCCCGCCTTATGTCATGTACACCGTGCAGCCGCATTGCCTTCACCCTGATACCTCCCCTCGTTCGATAGTCCATCCCGGCCGGATCCCTGCTTCTCCGACAGTAGCCCCGGTAGCCGATGCGGATAAAAAATCAGAGCACTAGGGACCGGTGTCATCGATACGATCCTCGTAATGCCGCAACAGCAGGATGTTCCAGAGATCGGTATCGGTGAGTAAGACCATGATAATGAACCGTATCGGCGTGTACAATCGAGGACCTTACTTGAACTCGGCAGTTACCCGGCTGTCAGGCTTCACCCTGACCTTGTAGATGCCGTTTATCCAGTCGCGCTGGAATTCCATGAGGGGTACCAGCGGGCCGTGAAGGGTCCTTCCGGGAAAGATCCAGAAGTACTTTTTCTCCTCGAATTCCCCGGATACATCTTCACCATTCTCAGGGGTGAAGGCAATGGTGAATGTCTTCGGCATTCCGGTCCCGAAATTGGATATCAGTGAGGTCCATTTTCCTGCTGGACAGTCAACGGTCTTACTCCTGAACACTCCCATGAGCCCTTCCTTCCATCAATGATCCGGTAAGGGAATTCGGCGGCTTACCAGCCGTATTTCATCTGTAGTACTATTAACATGATACAATGACCGGACAACTCCATTCAGCTGGAGGCAGATAATTGTCAGGCCTGCCCCTCGTCGACCGAACTCGCGTCGGATACCGGCCACTTCGAGAATGGCCAGGGCTTTGCTTCCGTGAAGTATGACATGAAACGGATTATCCCGGCTGCATACAGACCGAGTTCCCTTCCGAACTCAGCTGCTCTTTCGTTCGGTCTCCTCCCGAACAGGACCACGATGAACTGGAACAGCGCCGTCACGGCCACGATCACTCCGACCACCCTCGCGGCGATAAAGAACAGAACCATGAACAGCCCTCGGATGAGATCTTCCCTGATCTCTCTTCCGGTATCCGCATCCTTATCCAAAGTCAACTCCCATTCTCTCCATCCATATTATGTCCCAGTACCCGGAGGACCTGAAGATAGTGCCTCCGGTTCCTGCATGCAGTCTCATATGAAGTATATCAAATGAATGGCAGCAAGGGGAAAGCGGAAGGCTGTATTCCTTCGGGAGGGTTGGACCGACCTGCCTGAAAGCTACCCGGAATCTTCTCAGGTTCTATATTCAAGCCAATAGTCTTGAACATCAAGGAACAGAAGGGTTACGGATTGAATCAGGTCACCAGAGAGACCATGGCTGTGATGTTCACTGATGTGGTGGGGTTCACCACGATAATGGAGGGCAGCGAATCAGCAGCGCTGGAGGTCCTGAGCCGCATCCGGAAAGTGCAGCTGCCTCTTCTCAGGACTCACCGCGGCAGACTTGTCAAGGAGATGGGTGACGGCACACTGAGCACGTTCCCCTCATCGGCGGAGGCGGTCAGGTGCGCCAGGCGCATCCAGGATAAACTGAAGGGAACGGATTTCCTGATAAGGATAGGCATCCACTGGGGCGAGATCCTGATCAGGGGTAACGATGTTCTCGGAGATCCCGTGAACGTAGCCTCCAGGGTGCAGGAGCTGGCCCCTCCCGGAGGTGTGTGCGTTACAGGTGAACTGCTGAGGAGCTATGGACCGGGAAGAAGACCGGGCACCCATCCCATGGGCCTTCGAAAACTCAAGGGCCTTGGCCGGCTGGTGAACCTCTTCGCACTGAAAGGAAACGGCAGGAACCCGCTGCCCGTTCGAAGCCCCAGGATAGAGGGCGGCACGGAGAGGCTGGCCGCATCGGATTATCTGCCCTCCATTGCCGTGATGCCCCTTGAGAACCTGGGCCCGGTGGGGGATGATTTCTATGCCTACAGCATCTCGGCCGACCTTGTCAGCGACATTTCAAGAGCGGGAAGGATAATAGTCACCCCTCTGAGCGATGTTCTGAGGCTGAAAAAAGCTGTGGGATCCAGTGACCTGGTCGCCGAGAGGCTGAAGTCCCGCTTTCTGGTCACCGGGACGCTCTGGCGCAGGCAGGAGAGGTTCCAGCTCTCCATAGAACTGCATGATCTGCTGAAGGGCAGGCTTTCCTGGACCGACAGCTGGACAGATGACTGGTTCGAGCTTCCTGCGATCAAGGGCAAGATGGCCGACGGTCTTCTCAAGGTGCTTGGATTCGAATCCGTTGACCTGCATGGTATTACCGATAGCGAGACACCCCGTTCGGAAGCCTACGAGAAGTACCTCAAGGCCAGGGAGCTCTTCTGGAAAAAAAGGAACTCCAGCGACGTGGATAAGGCTCAGGAACTGCTGCTGGGCTCCATCGACCAGGATCCCCGCCTGGTACCCGCGTGCATTCTACTGGGTACGATCTACAGCGAGTCCGGCAGGTACAGGGAAGCGGAGAAGCTTCTCGTGAAGGCATGCGACATCGCGCTGGAAAAGGGAGACAGATCCGGGCACCTCAACGGTCTGAACTGGACAGGGATCAACCAGTGGAGACAGGCTGATTACAGGAAGGCGCGCAATACATTCCTGAGAACACTCAGGCTGGCGAAGGCGCTTCATGATGTAACAGGAGAGGCAAGGGCTCTCAGCAACATAGGACTCATTGACAGCAACCTGGGCAACTACGATCGCGCACTGAAGTACCTTGAGAAGGCCCTGGAGGTTTCGGGAACCGATGATGTGAGCAGCCTTCGAGCCAACACTCTCTGCAATATCGGGCTTACACACTGGCACATGGGTGACAATACGCTGGCGATGGACTACTACGAGAAGGCGATGTCACTCTACGAAACCCTGGAGGACCGCAACGGCCAGGCCTACATGATGAGGAACATCGGAATCATCAAACGGAGTCTGGGCCAATGCGAGGAGGCCATAAGCCTGACAAAAGAGGCTGACCTGATCTACAGAGAACTGGGGGACAGACTGGGCCGCTGCCATTGCCTGAACAGCATGGGCAACATTCACATGTATCTGGGTCAGTACGAGTTGGCACTCAAGGAGTACGAAGAGGCTCTGGCAATGGCTGACGAACTTGATGACAGGGTCACAAGGGGGATACTGAAGACTAACCTGGGTAACATCGCATCCGCCATGGGAGAACATGATGAGGCCCTGATGCTTCATACTGAGTCAATGAAAATCAGCAGGCAGCTGGATGACCTGGAGGGAGAAGCGGAAAATCTGACCCTCATGGGCGAAGACTACCGTCTTATGGGCAGACCCGAAGAAGCCCGGGAAGCCCTGGAAGCGTCCATAGAACTCATGGAGGATATGGGTGCCGGAGCCAGGACCGCTCTCGCCAGGGCAAAGCTGGCTGGAGTCCTGCTTGACCTTGGAGAGAACGAAGAAACGAGGAGCCTGGCCATCGAGCACATGGAGACCGTGGAGAGCATCCTGACCACGGGCACAAGTGAGAGGACCGTCACCCTGTGGAAGCTGTCGAAACTCTACGGTCAGCTGATGAGCGGGAGCACGGGAACGGAGAAGAGAAGAATGGGAAAACTCAGCACGCGCTACCTCAGAGAAGCGTACGACTCGCTCATGGAGATCGCAGGCACTCTTTCGGACGATGCATCAAGAAGAGCGTACCTCCAGAACATCGATGATCACAGGGAGATAACTGCAGCCTTCAAGGCCCTGGAAGAGCAGAGGCAAAAACAGCATAGAGAATAACTCGAGAATCTTGAACCGGATCGGGATAACCTGTCAGCAGTTAAGTGCTCAGGATGTTATTCCAGTTTGACTATTTGCTGAACCAGCTCCCCAGAACCCTCAAGACTGACCCTGGCGATGTATATTCCGGCCGGGATATCCTGTCCGCCCCAGATCAGCGTTCGCACCTCACCGGGATCGGACATGACGGGAGATGCTATCAGCCTTCCGGAAAGATCGAATATCTCAATGGCGACTTCTCCATCCGGTACCCCTGAAACCGCGAATGTCAGGCTCCCTGTAAAGGGGTTGGGGTAAGCACTGAATAGATGGAAGTCATCTCCTTCTAAATCGGGACCCTCGATCCCGACCGATCCCGCAACATTGACATCATCAATGTACCAACCCTCCCGAGTGCCTGTATCATCGCTTCCGAAGACGAACCGGATCCGTCCCGGACCGGCAAGCGAATCGGGGATGGGAAAAGTCCACTGAGACCACCCTGACGTACCGGCAAACACTCCGGTGCCTTCAGCAAAAGGCCCGGTGGATGATGCTGCTATCTCGTAGGGATAACCAGTCGACGGCTGCAGATCTATCCAGGTCCCGCAGCGACCGTACTGCAGCAGACCGCCATCGAACGCGGAAAGCGCTGTCATGACCTCCAGAGGGATCTGTGCATCGATCCAGCTCCAGAATGTTATGTCCCCGTTGAGAGGGATGTTTATCAAAGGTGAAACTAGTCCGGAGAAAAGATGGTCGTCGTAGTCACCGGAGCCTGTATCACCGCATTTGAAGCTGAACGCTCCCCCTGATGAATGGTTTCTCGAAGAGGAAACATGCCAGTTATCCAGCCATCCGGTTTCCACCGGGTTCCATTCCCATTGACTGATTGCAGATTCCACGTCGCAGACCATTCCGCAACCGACAGGCATGCAGAAACTGAAGGTGTTGACATACCCTCCGTCTGCGAAGACGGTCAGCTGCAGAGGATATACTTCGCCTTCAGGTGTCGAGGTCTGGGAATTGATATTGAAGCATCCCGTTCCCCAGGATGTCCCTCCGACCGAAATGGATCCGAACTCATTAAAATTATCATTGACTGTTATCTCGGAAGAGAGGCTCTGCAGGATCGCGAATGTATTCTCAAGTGGATAGCTCTCAGTGTTGCGGAGCTGGAGGGACAGCTCTATCTCCTCGCCCGCTTCGAAAGCCATGTTGCCGTTTCCACCAGAAGTATCATCCGTGCGCATCCAGGAGATCATGGTGCTGTCTCCAGGGCTTGAGCCTCCCGATGTAACGGATATCCAGTCCCAGTGGGCGCTGGGCTCATCTCCCATCAGAAGTCCGAACTGACCGGTCTGCGGAGAAGGGTCAACGGCATAC
>CAZXEF010000075.1:11138-12384 GCA_964639605.1 uncultured bacterium
AGTCCTGACCGGTGGAAGGTACGTATATATGAAAACTAAGCATATCTCCTTCGCAGGTGAGGGTCAATTCATACCAGACACCACTCGGAAAAGAAGTACTCAGACTCTCGTATATTGTGGACAAAGAACCATTTGATACTAATCGAATTCTTGCTACATTGTGATCAGGGGAGACATATGCGAGAATACCAGTATCTTCTGAATCAAGTCTGGCAACCACTCCAATGGCATGAACAGCAGTACCGCTTATTGAGACGGAACAATCCTCATATTGAGAATTGCCTGGAGGGACCAGAGTGGCGGGCGTATACATGGTATTACCATGTACCTGCCCGGAATATGCAGTCCATGTTCCAGGTGCACACCTTTGAGTCCAATCGCTAATATCGTTATCTGAGAAATCATCGTAGAAGACAGTGTAGTCCAGGTCAGGTTGCACCTGAAGTATGACCGCAAACAGAACAAATACCGCAAACATAACTATCCTTCTCCCTCCCCACCGTTTACAAGTACATAACTATGAATTTCAATTGAAGTCAAACTGTTTATGATCTTCAGAAGGATTCACTCCCTGATCAAGGCTATCCTGGGACAACGCTTCTTAGATGAGTGTTCTTGCACTACCGGTGGAGCAATGATGAGGGCACGGTCTTGGAAATGCAGTGAAGACCGCTGTTGGATTCGATAATCTTCCTGCAGTCTACCGGAATCGCCTTGTAGCCCATGGATTCCAGCATCCTCCCCACCTGCTCGTCCTCAGTCCTGTCGTAGGACGGGAAAAGGGCCGTACCGTTGACAAGCATCCCGTTGGCGTAATTGGGCATGGTGTTCACGTCGCCGTACCGGATGGGCGGAAGACCAGGGACCATCACGACCTCGTGACCGTGACCCAATACTGCTTCGATCGCCGGTCTGACCGAGACCTCCTGGGGAGTTCCTTCAGGATATTGCGAGACAAGCCAGATACCCGGCCTCACGGGCCAGAGGAACATGTCCAGGTCCCTGGTGTGATCGCCGGCCAGGGAAGGCACCTGCAGGAATACCTGTTCAGGAAAGTTGCTCCTGAAGAATCGCAGCCTGGCAACGGCGGCTGGACTCTCAGGCTCATCCTCGGAGAGGAGGCACAGATCTTCGTTCACTGCTATCCGGGCTGTTGCGAAATTCTCCTCCATCCTCAGAGGTTCCATTCCCAGGGCATCGATGATATCCCCCGCAAACCTGTGGAGATAGTCAGCCAGGTCCAGCT
>CAZXEF010000076.1:0-12365 GCA_964639605.1 uncultured bacterium
GAGTCACAGCGCCGACCAGTCCGACCTTGGCGTAGCTGTTGAACCTCCGCACCAGGACCCCCATGGGTGTGGAGGAAGGTTCCTCGACCCATGAAAGGGGTATCTCCGCGCTTAACCTGGCGAAGGCCGTGATAAGGAAAAGTACCTGCTCGGGATAGAGATACCTTCCAAGAAGATGGATCCCTTCGGGCAGGAAGAAACCCGAACAGAGCATGGTCACCATCATGGCAGTGCTGGAGAGTGCGTTGAAAACTCCCGAATACATCTGCCTGTACTTCCTCGGGGCGATCGCCAGGACCATATTGGCCGTAACGATGCCGGCACACGACCACATTACCCCGGAGAGAAAGGCCTCCACGAATATGAACCAGTAGTTCTCCGGGGAAAGGAAGAGCCATAGAAGAGGATTGACGGCACCCAGAAGGAGTGCCAGCCTCATGGCGGGTTTGTTGCCGTGCCTGTCGATGAACCTTCCCCATGGACGGATGGCTATCTGCGCCCCTACTGTCGATACCGTTCCATAGACAAGTATCTGGACCACGTCCATGTGAAGTCTCTGTATCATGAACGGCTGCCAGAAGGGAGCACCGATCCCAACGGCGAGCATCCACCAGACCCCGAAGAATGACAGATGCCTGAAATTCCTGTCCCTGAAGGGCCTTGCAAGCATGGAGAAGAATGGCTCCGCCTCAGTCTCCTTAGGCTTTTCCGGCTGCCTTTTCAATATGGGAAGACCTGCCAGTCCTATAACGCCGGCGAGGAAGAATATTCCGAGGAAAACCCAGGGAAGGCCTGAGGGATCTCCCTGCACGTTCAGGACCCTGCCGATCTGACCCGCGAGCCAACCCCTGTCCCGGGAGAAGAGGTCCACTGCAGCCCCGAAGACGAAGGACGCAAGTACCCCGGCTATCATCAGAACCTGGTTTCGCTGAGCGAAGAACCTGCCCCTTATTCCTCTTGGGACCATATCGGCGATCCATCCCATCCACATATTGGCGCAGACGGCAAGAATGGCCGAGTAAACTGCATAGATGGCCAGAACCAGAGGTAGTGCCGTGCTGTAGGCAAAGAGGAGCGGCATCAGCCCAAGCAGAGGCGCCATCGACCTGGCCACCGCCGCCATTGTCAGTATAACGGGTTTCCTTACGCGCCTGCTCCTGGTCACGGCTACACCCAGCGGCTGGACAGCCTGGGAGAACTGGCCTATGGCGGAGAGTATGCCGAAGTGCACCGGGCTGGCTCCCAGCATTACCGCCAGCTTGGTTATGAAGACCGAACCGGCTCCGGCCAGACTGGCGAATATCTGAGAAAAGACCCCTTCCTGTGTCGAGATGCGGAAGGTGTCCCTCAGCTCGGAGCTCCTTCTTGCGCGTTTCATCGAAGAAACATAATTCCCGGTCGGCGGCAAGTCGAAGATCGATTACCTGACTTATATATCTGTACGGCAAAGGATTAACAGAACGGAGAGGTGAAGATTGACTTACATGGAATGCAACTTCATCTTCGTCTGTATAAATGGTGGGAATATCGAACGGAGAGGTCATGTGGTACATTCTGGCGGCGGTTCTCATAGTCGGGGCTTCAAGTGTTCTGGGGTTAAGCAGGTCCGGTGGCGCAGGTCTATGGAAATCCGGCACAGGCACCGGCTCAGTTGCGGGTATCAGCTTCCAATCCCTCAGCGCGGACGAGATCAACGCTCTCCTGGAGAAGCTCGAATCGACGGAACCCCCGGAAAGTGTGATGGGCGCCATGTGCTACGCCCCCATGGCCTACCCGGAGGTAGCGGAGTACATCTGTCCCGTATGCGGCGAGAAAACCCTCTACAGAGGATACGAGACGGCCCTGATAGAATGGGAGCTTCCCGGATTGAGGCGCATGGCCGAGAACATAGACGGTCTCACGGATTTCCAGGTGGTCCTTGATGAGAGCCAGTTCTGCGGATTCTGTTCCGGGGTAGAGGCGGCTGACCCTCGCGTTCTTCTCAGGGTGTCAACATCGGACAGCACCGAGGTCGTGAACAGCGTCTCCTCCACGGACCTGCGCATGCTGGAATCCTTCCTTCAGGGAAACCTTTACTACCTAACCTCCAACGACGGCCAGGAACCGCTGCAGGATTATGCCCACAGGATAAGGCAGCTTCTGGGGATACCGTCTGACCAGGAATGAACGGGCTGTTCTTCTGAAATACGGGATGCACCTGATGGATGTCAGATCTGTTCCAGTATGCCCTCCAGAGCTGTCCTGTACTCGCCTATGGTGGGCGTTGTCCCTACTATCCTGTCTATCTCCGTGCCATCGGCCCGGGCTATCACCACGCAGGGGATGGCGGAAACATTGTAGCGCTGGGCGTGGGAAGCCATGTCGGGGTTGTCCACGTCTATCCTCAGGAGCACGAAACCGGACAGGACAGGACGCATCTCATCGCTGACGAAGTACTGTTCTCCAAGAGTTCTGCAGGGCCCGCACCAGTCTGCATACATGTCAATGAGCAGAGGCTTGCCGGATGATTCAGCCTCGGCGCTGGCAGCATCGAAATCGTCCTGGAACCAGACTAGTTCACTTGTGGATTCATCCCCACCGGAACTTGTCCCCTGTGAACTGCTTTCCGAATCGCCGCAGGCTCCTATGAGAAGCCCTGCAATAATGATCGTCACAGCCAGATACCTGTTCATTGTTTCCCTTCCTCGAGTGTGAACGATATTTGTGTCTTGCTATATATACACAAATATAATGCGATAGTTCCAAACGTAACAAACGGAGGCCCCATGAGACCGGTGACACCGCTCCTGACAGTTGACGCCCTGATAGAGATGGACGACGGTAAGATAGTCCTTGTCCGGAGAAAACACCCGCCGGAAGGGTGGGCACTGCCGGGAGGCTTCGTCGACCCCGGCGAGAGCCTGTCCCGGGCGGTCCGTAGGGAGGCCATGGAAGAGACCTCCCTTGAAATAGAGATTGCCGATCTTTTCCATATCTACTCTGTACCGTGGAGGGACCCGCGCGGCGACACCGTAAGCGTTGTCTACCACTGCCTTGCCGATGGAACTCCAGAGGGCGGGGACGATGCGGCCAGGGCCGAGGTCTTCAATCCGAACGATCTTCCCGGCAACATGGCCTTCGATCACGGGAAGATCATCAGGCAGTTTCTTCACTGGAAAAAGACAGGAGAACGTCCTTCGGTGGAGGAATGATGCCCTGATATCGTCATGACCTATCAGACATCAGCACGGTCCAGATTTCAGGATAACGGGAATTGAATTCTACGGATAAAGAAAGGGGGCGGGTCGATCCCGCCCCCATTCCTGTTTCCCCGGAAGCCTACATGTTCGAAAGTACCGTGAACTCGATCCTTCTGTTCATGGCCTTGTTCGAAGACGAAGTATTGGGGACCACGGGCATGCTTTCGCCGAACCCGAGTGTGGTCAGTCTGCCGGCGGTGACACCGCGCTGCACCAGGTAGTTGAACACGGAGGCTGCCCTCTGCTCACTGAGGGTCTGGTTGTAGCTGGTGCTGCCGTCAGAGTCGGTGTGACCCGCTATCTGAACTCTGGCGTTGGGGTTGGCGTTCAGTATCTCCACCACGTAGTCGAGCACGAAGTAGGACTCGGGCTTAATGTTGGCACTGCCGCTGTCGAAGTAGATGTTGTCGAAGGACAGCACCTGTCCTTCCTCCAGCGCAGGCCTGAGGACGAAGTCGACCCTTGCGGTCTGGTCAGCTACCACGAACACAACGTCGCTGGAAGGCCTGTAGCCTTCGGCCTCGGCCTTGACCGTCCAGTTGCCCTCGGGAACCTGGAACTGGAAGACGCCGTTGGAGGAGGACTGGAAGGTGTAGGTGCTGTCACTCACCTCGACCGTGAGGGTTGCCAGAACCGGATCGCCGTTCTCGAACTCCGTTACCGTGCCCGCTATGGACCCGAGTCCGGCGACAGGTTCGAGCTCGAAGTCGACTACCACATCCTGACCTGCCTGGAGCACTACTGTGGCCGAAGCGGCCTTGTAGCCTTCAGCCAGTACCGAAACAGGTATGCTTCCCGCAGGAAGCTCCGCGCTGTAGAAACCGGTCACCGGATCGGACATCACAGCATCCACCGCTATGCCGGGGAATGAGATTGTGGCCTCAAGCGGCTCGTTCATCTCCGCGTCCGTTATCAGACCGGATACTGTACCGGTGGTGGCCGCAGGAGCCCTGATCAGGAGATCGCTGGAGAAAGCGATGGTCCCCGATACGCCCCAGTCCTGTGTCCCGCCGTCGGGGAGGGGAGCCCTCTGGGTCCTCTCGTCCATGGTGACGCTGCCGTCCTGGTACAGGTTATGGCCGAAATCGAAGTATTCGGGATCGAAATCGGTCAGTCCCATGTTGAAGCAGAAGTCCATCACCACACCGCCGCCCGAGTAAACGCGGATACCGGGAGTGAAGTACGCCACCGAACTGTAATTGTCCCGGTCGAGGTACTTCTTCATGGTGAACTCGGTATAGAGCACGGCGAACTGTGTAGGGAACTCCAGAGCGGTCCCGAAATCGAAGGCGTTGTCCTCTACCAGTGCGCTGACAAGGACCTCGTCCGCCCTGGACCTCTGGCCCAGACTGTCGAACTGAAGTCTGTAGTCGTCAAGGACGATGGTCTGCTTGTACATCGAGTATCCTGCGTTGAAGTGAAGTCTCAGCGGTGTCCCAGGCCACACTTTTGCCATATCCAGGGAGACCAGGCCGTCGAATCCCAGGCTGGTGTGCCCGGTGGAGAGCATAGGCCTGCGCATGGTGTACATGGGTGTGGCGGCGTCGAACCTGCCGTCGTACTCTTCGCACTCCACCGTCTGATTGCTGGAGGGAGCAAAGGCGAACCAGTTGTCCAGCCCCAGCCAGAGCACCTGGCTGGAGGGTGTCGGGGTGAAGCCGGCCTTCCAGCCAAGCATCACATCGCCCATTCCATGGGCTCCGTCCCACTGACCTACGGTCTCGTTCCTTGGGGGAGTGAGGTCGAACTCGTAGTAGGAACCTATGTAGCTTATTCTGGCAGCGATCTCCATAAAGCTCGTAAGACCGTAATCAAGGGCGAAATATCCCTGGGCCAGATGCTCGGAATCCTCGACGCTGATCACGGTGTCCGAGGTACTTCCCACCGGCCTGTAGTGAAGATTGTCGTACTGGTCGGAGCTGCTCCAGTACCTGGCGACCAGGCTGAACGACATCTGGTTGGACCCTATGGTCCTGGCATCGACTACCCTGTTCACTCCCCTGAACCCCATAACCGAGGGAAGGGAGAACGCGGTTCCGGCTGCCAGGAGAAGGGTCAGAACAAGTATCAAACCCCTGTTTCTCATTGTACCTCCTATTTGTTGGTTTAGGATCATGGATCTCACCAGTCATGAATCGGTCCGGTCATGACTTGCGCAAACACGATTATACTATTAGAAAACCATAGACTAGATATGTCAACAGCGAGTCGGCGTTGAACGAGCGCCCTGGCGCGAACCTGATACAATTGAAGAAAGGATCCCACAGATGTCCGGATATCGTCTTCTTGCGACGGCTGTTCTGCTCATCACGGGCCTGGCGGCCGGATATGACCCGCTTTACTACAACAACCTCACTGAAGCCCTTCACTCAATGGAAATGGACGGTGATGTTGCTTTCGGCTATTTCATCGCCAACAGCTTCTGGCGGACCGATTCTCTGGGGAACAGCCAGCAGTACGACTATGAGACCAGCCTGGGAGTGATCCGCTTCCAGTTCCTTGGCCGCTACGGACTTACCAACAGCCATACCTTTTCAATTGTCATTCCCGGCTACATTCAGCTCCAGGGTCCGGGTGACTCAACCGGACTGGGCATCGCCGATCCATGGATATCGCTTGACGGCTGGCTTACACGGGAGCCAAGACTCTTCGCCAGAGGAGCGATACGTCTACCGTTGAAAGGGGTCCTGGAATCCGGCGATTATACCGAGAGCGACAGGCACCTGGCCCTTGACGGCGCTCTCACTGTGGTCACTCCTATCTCAAGCAATTCCAGCGTCACTGTGGAGGCAACCGGGGGACTTCGGTACTACATGTCGGCCTGGGGCGGTCTGTTCAGTCATCCAAGGGATTCAGCAGAGACGAAACCCCCAATCGAACTGAGGCTGGCGGGATTCTTCGTGCTGCCGGTGAACCCGGAGCTGAGTTTCAGACTCGGGGGTGAGATAGCGACCAGAGGAGAGGTCCAGGCGAAGATCAACGGGGACTGGACAGGACAGGACGGCAGCGAGTTCTCCCAGCGTGACATAAGGGCCGGCTTCTCAATAAACAACGCGAGCCTCGACCTGACAGCCGAGGTCTTCTACCGTTTCGGCGGGGAGAACACGGCCAAGGAATGGGGTCTTATGATAAGCGGAACGGGACTTGATTTCACAGATCTGTTCTCCAGCTCCACCTCGGCGACCAGATGAGGCTGCTCTCCAGGTTCGCACTGCTGCTGGCCGCGTTCCTGCTTTCCCTGGCTGCAAGGGGATCCAGCACCGGGCGGGAGATCATCGGAACCGGCAGGCAGTACCTTGACCATCTTGCTGCAGAAGAGCCGGAGATGGCGTACTCGATGCTCACGGACAGCCTTGCGCTTCTGCTCGCTCCAAGCGTTCTGACAGAGGTCGAGGGGACCTGGACCGGAGGCATAAGGGCAGGCAGGATGGAGGACAGGGGATTCACCCTCTCGGTATCATCCTCTCAGGGCGGCTCCAGGACGCTGTGGCTTCGCACCGAAACCAGCGGGGAATGGAAAGTGAGCGGGGACACCTCCCTGGACAATGTTCTGGGCAGCGCCACCGTGATCTGTTCCTCCTTCGCCCGTACCACTGTGATGCCGGCCATGTATGAAGGTGCCTTCGCCGGGGACTACATTTGCCCGGTGAGCGGCAGGCCGTACCTCCTGCAGGATGGAATGCTCATCTGTCCTTCCGGACACCTCGGTCAGGGTCTTGAAACCGGCGGGTATGCATGCGATCGGTTGAGAGACAGCCTGGCGTGTGTCATCGATGAGTACGTTCAGAGCGGTCGCGAATATCCCTCCAGCTTCCTTGAGATGTATACTGAGAGTGGCGGGGAATACGGTCAGAGGGGCGGCTTTCACTGTCCTGACGACGGTTACGCGTACTACCGGATAACCCCGGAGGGGATAGTCTGCCCTTACCACGGCCGGACGACACCGGTTGCATCGCAATCCGGGGAGCCCACTGACCAGGACCGGGAGTGATCACCACGACATCATCAATGATAACATCAAAAAGCGCTCTGGAGGATCTTGTAGGGGAACTCCTGAAGGAAGATGCCGTAGCTCTTGATACGGAGTTCCACGGGGAAAAGCGCTACTGGCCGGACCTGTTCCTGGTGCAGATATCAGGCAGCCGGGGTCCCGTGGCTATCGATCCCCTCGAGATAGACGACCTGTCGGCACTTGGGGAACTGGCGGCATCAGCTTCTACTGTTAAGGTAATCCATTCGGCGAGGAACGACATCGAAGTACTCATGCACCACCTGGGAGTCGGTTTCGCATCCGTCTTCGATACCCAGCTGGCCGCTGCTTTCCTGGGGTTTGATAGGCAACTGTCCCTGTCGAACCTGGTGAAGTCGGAATGCGGTGTATATCATAAAAAGGGGCAGACCCTCAGCGACTGGTCCCTTCGTCCCCTTGGCGAGGACCAGGTTGAATACGCCCTGGATGACGTCAGGTACCTGCTTGAGATATACAGGAACCAGAACGAGAAACTCAGGGAGACCGGCAGGCTGGATTGGTACAATGAAGAGGCCCGGTACCTGACGGACGCCTCCACCTACAACGGCGCCGTCAGCAGGCTTTTCAAGAAGATCAGGTCCAGGTCGAAGATCAGGAGCAACAGGCTGAGTGTACTCTGGGCACTTCTGGGATGGCGCGAAAAGGCCGCCATGGAGATAAACAAGCCGAGGAACTTCGTGGCAAGGGACCATATCGTGGGAGCGATAACGGCAATGGCCCCGGAGAGCAGGAAGAGCCTTTCGACCCTGAGAGGAATCACTGATGGGTTCATTTCACGATGGGGCGACCAGGTCCTCGAGGTCGTGAAGAATGCCATGAGATATCCGGTCGATGATTATCCGGACATCCCCAGGCACCACACCAGGCCCGGTGTGTCTGCAAGACGCGATATCCTTCGAATATTCCTCAAGCAGGAATCCTGCAGGCTCGGAATATCCCCCGAGCTCCTGCTTTCAAGGGACCTCATCGACGCTCTGGCAAACGATCCTATCTCCACTGAAGAGGAGCTCTGCTCAATCGAGGAGCTGTCGGGATGGAGGAAGGAGGCCCTGGGAAACGAGCTGGTTTCCCTGCTGAGCGGGAAGCTGGCGCTGAAGCTCAGCTCCTCCGGTGAATCGGGGCTGGATTTCATCCGGGTGGAGGAATGACCCCGGACAGTGCCTCCGGTCTTCTGGCGCGGATGCGGTCGATCATAGGCAAACCGGGAAGACCGGCCCCGATGGAGGGTTCTGACAGGGCCTTTCCAGTGCTGGTCGGCACCATCATCAGTCTGAGGACCAGGGACGCTGTCACAAGAAAAGTGTCGGTGAAAGTGCTCTCCGAAGCTCCCGATCCACATACAATGGCCTCCATGGATCGGGGAAGGCTGGAGGAGCTGCTGAGGCCGGCCGGTTTCTACAGGCAGAAGGCGGGCCAGCTGAAGGCCATCTCCAGTATCCTCCTCCGTGACTTCGAGGGCAGGGTGCCGGGAAGCTTGGATGAGCTGCTCGAACTGCCCGGTGTGGGAAGGAAGACGGCGAACTTCGTCCTTGGAATGGTTTTCGGTATCCCTTCCATATGCGTAGATGTGCATGTCCACCGCATCTCCAACAGGCTGGGCCTTGTGGAGACACGTTCGCCAGAGGAGACGGAGGCCGGACTTCAGGGGATCTTCCCGGAAGAGGAATGGACAGGGATCAACCATACCATGGTCCGGTTCGGACAGAATATCTGCAGGCCGGTCAGACCCCTGTGCCACGAATGCCCTTTCATGGGGGAATGCCCTTCCTCTGCCGTGGAGAAAGCGTAAGGCATGTTCTACATGATAGATCCCGAAGCAATGATCGATATCACAATGCCCCTTTCACAGCACACTCCATGCTGGCCCGGCGATACTCCCTTCCGGAGGGAGATGAGGGAGGAGCACGGCTTCCGCACATCCAGGATAGTGATGAGCACCCATTCGGGCACACACATGGATTCACCGGCACATCTCATCCGCTGCAGCATTACAATTGACCAGATACCCCCCTCCGGGCTGGTCCTGCCCGCCCTGTTGATCGACCTTCCGGGGATTGAGAGCGTTACCGCCGGGCATCTGAAGGACCTGCCCCTCGCCGGAAGGGCCCTGCTTCTCCGGACCGCTCCGGAGGTTCCGGCGGAAGACCTGATGGAATACGGCCACCTGACGGCGGATGCCGCTCAGATGGCCGTTGAACATGGCGCAAGGCTTGTGGGTATAGATGCACTTTCGGTGGACCCGCCGGACTGTGACCTGGCTCACGGTATCCTTCTGGAAGGCTCGGTCCCCGTGATCGAGAACCTTGTCCTGGGTCATGTACACCCGGGGGAGTACCTTCTGTTCTGCTTCCCGCTGAGGATAAGCTCAGGGGACGGCTCCCCCGTCAGGGCCTTCCTCCATCCCCTACTGACTGCGGAGGGATAGAGGCTAGATCCCCTCGGTCTCCTCCTTGTCCTCCACATCGAATCCCGGGAGCCTGCCCATGAATATCTGCGGGTAGAACTCCGGGTCGGCATCGAAGGCAATGAAGATGTTGTTCTTTATCAACACCTGCCAGGTCATGGCCCGTTCCCCGGCATCAAGGGCCGCGGAGAACAGGAGGTTGCCGTCCAGGTCGTACACATCGAAGGACGGGGTTCGAGTTGTGCCCCTGGTCACCCAGATGCGGTCCATCCCGTCGAACCACAGCCCTCCCACAGCAGTCCTGTAGGGATCCGGCTCCCAGTTGGCCATGGATTCCGGCATGCCCTGCTGGATCATCCTGGCATTGATCATATCCCGTTCCAGCTGTATCTCGGACCGGGTCTTGGGGACCCTCACGAAATCCTCCTGAACGAAGGTGAATATCTCCTCACCATCGGGGCTCCAGAGGGTGTAGGTGTACATATCGGTGGACAGCGGCGCTGTGAGCACAAGCCCATCGGGGTTCGCCCCGAAGGAGACTATATCGTCCTGCATGCTGCTGAGATCAGATGGATCGAAGGGCGACATGCTCTCGAAGTAGGTTACGGAGGGCTCCGCCTCGCCCATCTCCCACTTCGCAATGGTGAAGCCCATGAACATCCCAGTCTCGTCCTGGACGAACTCGGGCTTCATGCCCACGAGGTCGCCGCCCTCAAGGCCTGCAAGCACAGCCGGTGGCGACGGGAAGAACCCCTGCACGTCCATCATGTAGTTGAAATCAGAGTCGAAGTAGACAAGCTTTCCGCCCATGGCGTCACAGACGGCGAATCCCGGTACCAGTGAATCCGGTACGCCCTCTTCAGTGACTCCGGGGAAGAATGTCATCCCCGCGGGCAGCAGGAACTCGCCGGGTCCGCTTCCCTGGCGGCCGACACTGCGAACAAAATCACCGGTGGGAGTAAAGATGCTTATGCGGTACTTCTGCATGTCGAGGACGGCTATCTCACCTGTGGCGGTGAGGTCCGCCCCGGCCAGCTGGCCGAAGACGTAGTTGCTGTCACCCAATTCAATACCTATGGAATCGGAGACGGTAATATAGAAATCCGCCTCGGGGAGCAAGTATTCCTCGTCCTCGACTCCGACGGAGGTCTCCCCGTCATTCCCGGAATCCTCCGAACCATTCTCGGCGGGCTGTTCCCCGCCGCATCCTGCGGTGACCGCCAGAAGGGCGAGAAGCACCATAAGTATTCTCTTCATCTTTCGTACCCCTTTTCTAAAGACTGAAATAGAGGGAATGCTCCCTCGGGTGGGGACTGCCCCGGAACAAGTCCAGTTCGTCCCTTTTCATCGTTACGTAATCGTCTATCATCTCCGGGGAGAATACGCCTCCGTCCTCCAGGAACTCCCGGTCATCCTGCAGTGCGTCCAGGGCCGAGTCCAGGCTCAGAGGAAGCATTGCAAGGGCACTCGTGTCGTAACCCTTCTCGAAAACGTTCTCGTTGATGGGGCCATAGCCGCACTCGGTGGGGTCCAGTTCCTTCCTCATGCCATCCATCGCCGCCATGAGTACGGCGCTCATGGAGAGGTAGGGATTTCCGCAGCCGTCGGGGACCCTGTATTCGAACCTGATCGATTCGGCGGTCCTGGCATAGGAAGGCACCCTTATGGCTGCGCTGCGATTCGGACCGGAGAAGAACCGGTAGACGGGAGCCTCCTGGCCGGGCACCAGCCGGTGGTAGCTGTTCACCGAGGAGTTGCTGAAGGCGCATATGGCAGGTGCATGGTGAAGGATGCCGGCTATGGCGCTGAGTGCCGGTCCGCTGAGGCTGCAGTAACCGTCCTTGTCGAAGAATATCCTGTCCTGGTTCCTGGTCATGAACATGTGGAAGTGCATGCCCGACCCGGGTTCGTCCTCCATGGGCTTGGGCATGAAGGTTGCAGCCAGGTCGTTCCTCAGCGCCACGTTCCTCACTATGTGCTTGGTGAGCATTATGTTATCAGCCGCGCTCAGGAATGGGGAGAAGGTCACCTCCACCTCGCTCTGGCCCATCCTGCCCACCTCGTGGTGGTGATATTTTATCTGTATGCCCGCCTTCTGCATGAGCCTGGTTATCTCGGACCTTATATCGTGAAGACTGTCCACCGGGTACATCATGTGGTAGCCCGATTTGCAGGAGTGGACCAGTCCCTTGGATTCGGTGTGCTTCGAGTTATCAGGACTCTCGATGCTCCCGAGCCGGTATCCCTGGGTGCACTTCTCCGACCAGAAGCAGGCTTCGTCGAAGACGTAGAACTCGAACTCCGGGGCCCAGAAGCTGTCAGTGGCCATTCCCGACTCCCTGAGGTGCGCGGCCGCTTTCCTGGCGATCCCCCTTGGGTCCTTGGCGAAAGGATCCCCGGTGACCGGGTCAACTATGTCGGCGAATACCACCATGGTCTTCCGCTCGGTGAACGGATCCTCGAACACTCTGAGGGGATCGGGCTTGAGGGCCAGATCACCTGCCTCGGTCTGGGTCATTCCGGCCAGTGTGGAGCCGTCGAATCCTACACCTCGGTTGAAGAACTCCTCGTCCACCATTGATGAGGGGACCGTAACATGGCGCCAGTGACCCTTCACATCGGTGAACCGTATATCCAGTTCTTCGAACTTCTCTTCCGCTATTTTCTCAAGCTGTATCTTGACCATCCTGTT
>CAZXEF010000077.1:0-12169 GCA_964639605.1 uncultured bacterium
GAGCAGTCTACTCTGTAAATCCCGGCGGTATCAACTTCAATGGCGTACCACGGCAAACCCCAGAAGGGGCTGGACCCCTGCCTGGACCCGGGTTCCTCCCACACTAGATCACCACCCTGAAAGAGCGCGTCGAAGATCATGCCCGATATTCCTCCTGCGGGAGCCGGCCTGCCGGTTTCGGGATAACTCACCCTCACACGAAGCCTGTCAGCCGTGACCAGGCCCCCGGCGCCGATCATGACAGGGTGCAGCCTCAGTCGGACGAAGCCGGCCCTCCTGAACAGCCCGGTATCCAGTATCTCGCCCCATGATGATGGAACGGTGCCGTCCTGTGCGGCGCTGAACACATCACGGCCCTCAGGGGATACGTCGACCCTTGCCACCGTTGTCGCCCGGCCAAGGGTTCTCACGCCCTCAGGGACCACCTCGAGCCTGATCTCGGCCCCCGGGGGGATTGCCATCATGACGTCCCTGCCCGGGAGCAGGACCCTGCCGTCAGGCCCCGAGAACGAGCATCCGGGGGCCATGTATCCGGTCAGACCTTCTCCCAGGTCATCAAGGGGAACCGGCCGGGGGCACTCCCAGGTCATCAGGGTCTGCGCGGGACCCACTTCCACACGGGCGACCGGTATTGCTGCGTCCGATCCCGCCGGAATCCCGGAGAGCATCAGCAGCAGAGGCAGGAGGCTCATAGAAGGTTCTCCATCCTAAGGTTCAGAGTTCAGTGAGTTCCAGCATGGGCGAGTCGCCATTCTCCTCACCGGGGAGTTTCTCCTCTTCCGGTATCATCTCGGACTTGATGCGGCCCTCCTCCATGTCGAGCATCTTGCCCTGGGAATCGACGAAGGACCTGATCTGGGAAAGTACCGAGAGACGCCTGTCCTGAAGCTCCCTTATGGTCTCCGTAAGCACCTGGACCCTCTCGCGTGCTTCAGATATGAGGTTCGAGGCCTTCACCTCGGCATCCATTATGATAAGTTCCGCCTCCCTGTCGGCTTCCTTCCTGGCCTGGGCGGCACTCTGCTGCTGCTGCACGAGTACATCCCTCACGGCCCCCTCCATGCGGTCGAAGTCAGAAGCCCTGGCCCGGAGGACGGTAAGCTCCTTCTCGGCTTTCTCCAGGTTCTCGACCAGTTCCTCCCAGGCCGATGCCACCATCTCGAGGAAAGCCTCCACCTCGTCGACATCGTATCCCCGCATGGTCTTGCGGAAGTTCTGCCTTCTAATGTCAAGTGGCGTTATACGCAAGGTGATTCTCCATTCCCGTTTATGATACCCCGTTAAAAACACCTGTGAGAGCCGCGCACGCCGGTCCTTCCTTGAATGATAATAGTCCCGCAGCCTGGCAAGTCAATTCCGTCAAATCCTCCGCCTCCGACCGAACAGGAACCTGCCCAGTCTGACCGTGGTTGCCCCCTCCTTCACCGCAAGCTCGAAATCATCGCTCATTCCCATGGAAAGTTCCTCCAGAGGCACGCAACATCTCTCCCTGAGCCGGTCACGGAGAGTCCTGAGAAGTGCGAAAGCTTCCCTGATGCGGCTCTGGGAGCTATCCAGAGGGCCGATGGTGAGAAGCCCGGACACCTTGAGGCCCAGCTCCGCGATCTGCCCCAGCACTTCTTCCAGCTGCCCGGCATCCGGCTGGAAACCGTGCTTCGAACCCTCACCGGAGGTATTCACCTCGAGCAGAAGGCCAGGCTGAACGTTATTTCTGTCCACCGTCCTCCTTGCTATCTCTCCAGCTATCTTCATCCTGTCGAGAGAGTCGATCCAGTGGAAGTCCCGTACCGCCTGGCGAACCTCCCGCGTGTGAATGGGGCCGATCATGTGGAACTCCGCCGCTTCCGCCCCCACAGCCCTGATCTTCCTTCCGCCTTCGCTGACCCGGTTTTCGCCTATGAGCCTGACGCCGGCACTCAGAGCCATTTTCACGACCTCCGGGGGGTGCGTCTTGGTCACGGCCATGATCCTGACATGCCGGCCGTCCTCCCCTGAGGAACCGACAGCTTTATCTATGAGTTCCCGCGCCAGTTCCAGATTGTCCCTGACGGTTTCCATCGACAAGCTCAAATCCACCTCCCGGTTGAGGGAATATGAGGCAACATGCCTTTGCTGTCACACCTGGATCGTTTATAGTAATGCAAACGTTTTGCGATAAGGAGGCTTCATGGACCTGGAGCACACATGGAGAAGACTGCGGGAGAAGGGTCTCCGCATGACTCCTCTCAAGAAGGAGGTCGTGGGTCTTTTTCTCGCAGGCGCCTGCGGCCTGTCCGCCAGGGAGGTCCTGAGGGAGCTCTCCGGCAGCCCTCACATCTCATCGGTGCACCGGTGCCTGACATCCCTCGAAGGGGCCGGATTCCTCAGG
This sequence comes from uncultured bacterium, assembly GCA_964639605.1. Lineage (GTDB taxonomy): Bacteria > Fermentibacterota > Fermentibacteria > Fermentibacterales > JCC-6 > Aegiribacteria. The sequence continues at coordinate 2,369 of CAZXEF010000077.1, forward strand.
CCGGACAGGAGCGAGGAGGGTGTACTCAGATACAGGTGTTCAAGGCACTTCTACCCCGACCACGGCCATTTCAGGTGCGAGGATTGCGGAAAGCGGTTTCCCGTAAGGTACAGGCTTCCCGAGGATTTCCTGAGGGAAGTGGAGAGGTCGGGGGGGTTCGTCATAGCCGGCTCCGACCTTTTCCTGGAGGGGAAGTGCGGAAGATGCTCTTCAAAGGGAAACTGATCCCGTCAGCCCTTTCCGCGGCTCTATCGATGTCGATCTTCGCCGCGGGCTGCGGTAACGGGGAGCCCGATGAAGCCGCGTCGCTTCCCGGTTCACCTATATCCGCCGCCGTGAGCGTTCTTCCCCAGAGCTACTTCCTGGAGAAGGTGGGAGGGGACAGGGTCGAGATCACGGTGGTGGTGCCGCCGGGTGCCAGTCCGGCGACCTACGAGCCGTCGCCTTCGGATATAAGAACCATGAGCGATGTCGACGTCTGGTTCACTGTGGGAGTGGCCTTCGAGGAACCCTGGCTGCCGCGCTTCACAGGGTCCAACCCGGACCTCAGGGTGGTGAGCACCATATCGGAGATAGAGAGGAAGCCTGTCGGAAGGTACTCGGTGGAGGCCCTTACCTTCGATGAAGGTGACGGGGACCAGGGGCATTCCCATGATGAGGGCTCCCCCGACCCCCATGTCTGGCTTTCCCCGGAGCTTGTCAGGAGCCAGGCAGCTGTCATGGCGCGCGAGCTTGCAGCCATCGACCCATCGGCGGCCGATCTTTACATGGATAACCTGGACGGTTTCCAGCGGGAGATAGATTCTCTGCAGTTCGGCATTCATTCGCTCCTGGACACCCTTTCCGGAAGGAGCTTCATTGTCTTCCATCCTGCATGGGGTTACTTCGCCGACGAGTTCGGACTGGTCCAGGTGCCTGTGGAGAGCCACGGGAGCGAACCCTCACCGGGTGAAATGGCCCGGCTCGTGGATTACGCAAGGGATAACGGCATCTCTGCAATATTCGTGTCCCCGCAGTTCAGCACTTCTTCCGCCCGGGCCATTGCATCGGAGATCGAGGGGGAAGTGGTGCAGATCGACCCCCTTGCCCGGGACTGGGCGGACAACCTCCTCCGCGTTGCGGAACAGCTTGCCGGCAGGGAACCTCGATGAACGGGCGTCCGGGGCAGGAAACGGTCATTGAACTGGATGGAGTCACGGCGGGCTACGACAGGAACAGGCCCGTGATAGACGCCATCGACCTTACAGTCTGCAGGAACGATTTTCTGGCCGTCATCGGGCCCAACGGCGGGGGTAAGACCACGCTGCTCAAAGTGATGCTGGGGCTGCTGGTCCCGTGGGAGGGAACGGTGACGGTGCTCGGCAGTCCTCCGGAGAGGTCCAGGGGCTCTGTAGGCTACGTGCCCCAGGTCATCCCGGAGGAGACATTCCCGATAACGGTCATGGACGTGGTGCTGATGGGGCGTCTTCAGAGCGCAAGGAGGCCGGGCAGGTTCGGCCGGCGCGACAGGGAGGCGGCGGTCCGGAACCTGGAACGGCTCGATGTGGGGGAGCTGGCGGGGTCCGACATGAACTCCCTTTCTGGGGGCCAGAAACAGCGCGTGCTCATAGCCAGGGCCCTCGCCGGCCGTCCGGAGATACTGCTGCTGGACGAGCCGGTGGCCAGCGTGGACCATGAGACACAGGAGAGTTTCTTCAATCTGCTCGCCGAACTGAACGAAGAGCTGACCGTAGTCCTTGTGACACACGACGTAGGGGCGGTGTCTTCGCATGTGAAGAACATAGCGTGCATAAACAGGCTTCTCATAAGTCACGGAGACACTATTACCTCCGAGTCGGTGGCCAGGGCCTACGGATGCCCCTTCGAGCTCATCTCCCACGGGGGCATACCGCACCGTGTCCTGGGAAGGTCCGGAAAGGTGGAGGACTGATGGGCATACTCTCCTACGCCTTCATGCAGAATGCCCTGGCGGTATCCCTTCTCGCCTCCATCGCCGCAGGGATCATAGGTACGCTGGTCACGGTGAACAGGATGTCAGCCCTTGCGGGAAGCATCGCCCACGCGTCCTTCGGCGGGCTGGGCCTGGCATATGTAGCCGGTTTCAATCCCCTCCTGGGTGCCACTGGCTTTGCAGTGATATCGTCCATGGGCATTGCGGCCGTATCTTCACGGAGCCGCAGGAAGGCGGATACCGCCATGGCGGCGGTCTGGGCAACGGGAATGGCCACGGGACTCGTGCTGATAAAGCTTTCAGGCACCTACGCCGCCGACCTCATGAGCTGGCTCTTCGGAAGCCTGCTGGCGGTATCCCGCACGGACATACTCTACGCCGCGATCCTCGACCTGGTCATTCTCGCGGTTGTGGCGGGTTTCTACAAGGAATTCCTTGCGGTGGCCTACGACCAGCAGTACAGCAGGCTCCAGGGAGTTCCCGTCACCCTGTTCAGGGTGGTGTTCCTGATACTCACCGCCCTGACCGCGGTGCTGCTGATGAGGGTGACCGGACTCATCATGGTCATCGCCATGCTGGCTATACCTCCGGCGATCGCCGAGATGTTCACAGGCAGCCTCTGGAAGATGATGGTCCTGTCATCTGTTCTTGCAGCGCTGTTCAGCATCGCGGGTCTCTTTCTGGCTACCCTCCTGAACCTGCCTCCGGGAGCCGTGATAATACTCATTGCCGCTGCCGTGTACGCCGCCGCGCTGGTGGTGGAGAGGGCAAGGTCGGGGTGGGCATGACGTCCGGAGTGATCAGGAGGATCCTGCGCAGGTCCACGAGGTTCCCGGGTTTCCGCATCAGGACCAGGAAACGCTTTCTAACCGTGAGGATGGACACCACCAACAGGTGCAACCTGAGGTGCAGGATGTGCCCGATGAGGCTATCGGACGAAGATCCGGAACGGGAATGGGCCGACATAGACCCGGAACTCTTCCGCAGGATAGAAGACCAGGTATTCCCCCTTGCATGGACGGTGGGGCTCTCATGCGGCGCCGAGCCGTTCTGCAACGGCAGCTTTCCGGATTACCTTGCAAAACTGTACCGGGCCGACGTACCGGTCCGCGAGGTAGTCACCAACGGAACCCTGATGGGCGGGGACCGGACAGCATCGCTGCTCGACACTCCCCCGACTTCTCTGACGGTATCCATAGACGGCTCCACCTCCGGGACCCATGCGCTCATTAGGGGCGGGGCCGACCTGGAAGGGGTCCTTGGCAATGTCCGCCGTCTGGTGAGGCTTCGTGATGAGAAGAGAAGCAGGTTCCCCATGGTTGCCTTCAGCATGACCCTGCAGAGGTCGAACCTCCATGAGCTTCCCGATGTTGTCCAGCTCGCGGCCGGCGTTGGGGCCGTGTCCGTGGGAGTCGTCCCCCTTGTTCCCTACCAGGGGCTTGATATGTCGGACCAGGTGCTGGAAATGGACTCCGAAGAGGTGGTCTCGGTCATGGATGAAGCCCGTGCCAGGGCTTCACGGCTTGGTGTGGAACTGGTCCCCGCAGCCCCCGACGGAGAGGGCGGAGGATGTCCCTACCTCTCCGACTGGGTTTACATCGATCCCCAGGGGAGAGTGAATCCCTGCCCCTACTGGGACACATCCCGACCACTTGGCAACCTTTCGCGGCAGAGCTTCGCGGAGATCTGGGACGGCGAACCCTACCGCCTGCTGAGGGAGAGCGTGGATCAGGGAAGACTTCGGGGCAACTGCCTTCAGTGCCCGGTGAACACATCCGGGCAGAGCGAGCTCCGGAAGGTCTGATCCATCAGGGCAGCTGCGCCAGCTTCAGCGAGCCCCCGTCAACGAAGACCACTCCCGTTCCATCAGGGATCTCCTTCATGATGCTTCCCGGGTACAGACCGTCAAGCGAGTGGAGAGGCACAGACCAGGTGGAGGAAAAGTCCGACCAGTCGATACTTCCAAGCATCACCGACTCTCCCCCGTCCTCGGTGAAGATGTACCTCCCATCGGCAAGCCTGCAGTAGACATCGATCCTGGGACCCGGATTCACCGTCTCCCTGCCGTCCGCGTAGCGGATGACCTGCTGTCCGTCATCGGTCCGCGCAAGCCCGGCATCTGGCAGGACCCACTGCTCTACGATGGCGGGACTGCTGGAAGAGGTGTCCTCCAGCTGCACTTCCTGGGTCGTGATATCCACGATGGTGTTCGGCGGGTACCATCCGGCGGCCACAAGGTCCGAATAAGGGTTCTCGATGAAACCGTCCCCTATTACTCGAGGGTCGCCGATCCTCTCCCCGGTATCCACGTTCATCATGAGCCACGGTTCCAACCGACCGGTCCCGTCGCCGGAGAAATACTGGATGAAATCAGCAGGCGAGGGCAGACACTCCAGCCAGGGACCGCCGTAGACGAACCTTGAATCGCGGGTGAAGGCGAAATGCGGACCGCTCCCCACGTCGAAGGATAGCCCCATGACCCTCAGAGAGGTGCCATCGGACCTGCACACGGCCACTATCTCCGGATACGGGATGTACTGCGCGTCGTCGGAGTAGTACTCCTCCGGCACGGCGACTACCTGAGTAAAACACAGGAACCTTCCATCCGGACTGCCGGCCAGACTGCCCACGCGGGACAGGGCTCCCCACTCGTCAAGGGCCGTGCCCCAGTCAAGGGCCATCCGGATGGGGTCTCCGGAATAGTCGGGGTTCAGTATGCACAGTTCCCCTTCACCGTTCACGTGTACGATGGCGCCCCAGTCCGTGACGGCAAGGCCGCAGCAGTACGAATCCACATCGTCGGTAAGCACAATGGCTCCCCCGCTGAAGACCACGGAAACCATCGAAAGAAGCAGCATGTATTTCATTTTCCTCCTCAGGCCGAAGCCCTGATTCCCTGGAACAGCGTCCAGGCGCCGATGATAATGAACACGGCCCCGGCAACAATGGTCAGTGCCCTCCTGCTTATCAGCCTGGACAGCGACCCTCCTACGAGCACGGCTACCAGTGTTGAGCAGACCAGGGCTGCTGAAGCAGCTATGAATACGATGAGCCTGCTTGTCTCCCTGTCGGAGGAGAAAAGCATAGTGGCTATCTGGGTCTTGTCTCCCAGTTCGGCTATGAACACCGCTGAGAAGACAGTCAGTAAAAGTCTGATATTCAACGTGACTCCCTAGCTGTAATGTTAAACCGGCTGTGACCGGCTCGAGGCATGACAAGTATGTACATAGAATAGAAAAGACAGGCGGGTCCTGACCAGTCCGGGTCTGAAGCGCTACCAGCCGATGGGAGAAGGGATCCTGATGGCATCCTATATGAAGACGAATGTTTCGCGCATCAGTCAGGAAACTCAGGGTCCCTCCCCGAGGCAACGGCATCGATGCCTCCGGCCAGCATTATCATGTCCTCGAGGAGCGGTTCGATGTCGTCGACACGCAGGAATCTGGTCCCGCTGTCCAGGATCTCCACATGCCCCGGCTTCAGGTGCGCTCCCGCTTCGGACCCGTCGATGATCAGCCTGCCCAGCCTTCCGCCCCATCTTCCCAGGAACCGGTAGACCGGGGCCAGTACCTGTGCGGCGTCTTCAGGCGATCTCTCTATCCTCTCCGCCATCTTCGGCGCGGCGTAGCGGATCGGAAAAAGACTGTCGAAGTACCCGTCTCCGGCAGTGAATCGGCGGACATTTTCCTGCGGGTAGCCGGGTGGCTCGGTCTTAAGATAGAACGGGGATCCGTCTATCTCGACCGTGATGGCGTATTCCTCACCGGGGTCGATCTCGATGTCCCTGCCGCGGTACTTCGCCCTGATGCTCCCGAGCGTGCTCATGTGCTCGGTCGACTCGTGCTTCCAGTCATGCTTCCGGGCGAGAGCCGTCATAGCCCGCTTGCACTTCCTTCGCTTCCCTATCTTTGACGAGAACATGATCCGGAGAACGAAACCGACCGGGACCAGGACCGCCGCAGGAGTCAAGGTGTAAGGAGCCGCCCGGGAGAGATTCCGGAGGAAGTCCCCAGGATGCTTGCCCGGAAAGGTGAATATCAGGCTCACGGCCACCGTGACCAGCAGAAGCGCTACGAGGATTGACAGTAGAGGTCTGAGCTTCCACCACGCCATCCCGGGAGCATTCCTCAGCATCCAGAACAACAGCTCTCTCTTCTCCTCCCCGGCATCGATTGCGCGTCTCTCGGCCCGGAGCTGCTGGATGTTCCTTCCCTGGAAGGACACGAACCACTCCCTGGTCTTTTCCGCCGGATGTACCCTGAGCCAGACCGCATCGGGTATGTACACCTCGGAATCACAGTAATCGCATTTCATTACCCTCTCGGTATCCGCGGAGATCGATACCGCTCCCGCGCATTTGGGACACGACATCACGACCAGCTTCTCCGACCCGTCCTCCATGGCTCCAGAGCCCTTCTCTTCACTTCCCGGGAGCGGTTCCGGCGAGATGCAGAGCCCGGCGGAGGGCGCCAGCTCCCGCAGCCAATCCGGGACAGGGTATACGTAATGGACAGTGGAACACTGTGAGCAGGCTACCGAAGACTCTCCCGGACCTTCGGGAACCGGCAGCGGATGCTTGCAGGAACTGCAGCGGGGCGGAAGCCGCCAGTAGCCGTACTTGAAAGTCCCGCTGCCGCTGATCAGGGTGCCTCCCCGCCCCTGCCCCTCCATCAGGGCTTCGTACTCCTCCTCGAGGTCGTTCAGGAATCCCGCAAGCACCTCGGGATCGACGGGTGTCTTTTCGAAACAGGAGGTGCACGTGAGAAACCTGGAGGGTCCGTTGATGGGGATGGACCGCCCGCATGCTCGGCACGCGGTCCGGATCTCGAAGCAGCCGTACCTCAGCATCCGAACACTCCTTCCGGATGGGACAGAACGCATCGACTTTGTCAAATATGTGTTCATGGTTGCAGTATCCGGCTCTCCTTGAGAGGCCTTGACCCCCACGTTTACCTGACGACTACGAAGAGCCTGCAGGCGGTATGGCCGGAAGCCTGCAGCCGCGCCATGTATGCTCCCGACGGCAGGCCGTCCAGCGTCAGCACATGCTGTCCCGAAGGGTATTCTCCCTCGGCCGGCAGCGCCACCAGCCTGCCCGCCATGTCATACACACCCATTTCCATGTACGAGGGTTCCAGGAGCTCCACGACTATCGATACCACACCTGCGGCGGGATTGGGAGATACCTGCAAAAGGAATGGAGCCCCGGCGGCATGATCACCGGCAATGCCGGTGGGGGAGAAGGAAAATATCTGCATACCGAAGACCGATGAGGCGACGTACGCCATGTTCCCTGACACCGTTAAGCCCAGCGCCGTGGTAGGTATGACATAGTAACCGGCTTCGAAGGGATTCACGGGGTCCGACAGATCTACTACCCGAAGGCCGGCGTTACTGGTCGCCACATAGGCAAAATCACCCGAGACAGCGACATCGTAACAGGGTCCGGGAAGGCTGCAGCTCCCGACTTCCAACGGGTTCGCAGGCGAAGACACGTCCACGATACGAATCAGGTCCCCTCCTGCCAGGCAGGCATGACTTCCGCTGACATCTACCGCAAGGACATTGGATGTGAAGTTGCACGTGCCTGTCAGCAGGGGGTTCGAGGGGCTGGCGATATCGATGACCCGCAGTGTGGCCCCCAGAGCCAGATAGGCGTAGTCGTCCCTGACCCTGACCCCGTATGCGTCGTCGTAGAAACTTAAGCCACCCGTTTCGAAGGGGGCGGAGGGAATGGAGACGTCGATCACGCGGAGACCATGATCGCCGTCAGCCACGTAAGCGTAGCAGTCAAGTACATCGACATCCATGGAATTCCCCGGGGTCCCGCAGTTCCCCACTTCCATAGGGGAAGAAGGTATGGACACATCGATCACATGAAGGCCTGTCGAGTAATCAACCAGGTACGCATAGCCGTCCATGACCGCCACTGCAAATGATACGTCGAATCCGCCGCAGCTCCCCGCTCCCGCCGGATTGGTCGGGTCGGATACATCCACCACCCACAGGCCGTCTTCCCAGTCGGCGATGAAGGCAAGGGTTCCATCCACCGCAATACCTCTGGCATATCCTGGAGTATCGTAAATGCCTACAATACAGGGACTTGACGGAGGATCCACGCCTATCACCTGAAGCCCGTCCTGGTCGGCGACGAAGGCGCAGCTGTCCGATACGGCTATTCCCCTTGCCTGGCCCGGGGTATCGCAGTGCCCTACTTCTGCGGGATCTGAAGGCACGGCGACATCTATGATACGGAGCCCCGATGAACCGTCCGCGATGTACGCCATGTCACCGTCGACTTCCACTCCATGCGCAGAGCCCGGTGTATTGCAGTTGCCCACGGCAGTCGGGTCGGAAGGCACTGATATGTCTATTACGCGCAGCCCGTACAGGTCGTTCGCAACGTAGGCGTAATCACCTGAGACCGCTACATCGTACGCGGACCCTGACGACAGGCAGCTGCCCACCTCCGCAGGGCTGGAGGGTGATGAGACATCTATCACCCGAAGGCCGGAGTAAGCGTCGGCCAGGTATACGTAGGCGCCCCGGACGTCCAGTCCCCGGGCAAAACCGCTGGTGTTGAGATGACCCGTTTCGAATGGGGCAGAGGGATCCGACACATCTATGACCCGAAGGCCCTCCCCGGTGTCTCCAACATAAGCGTACCCGCCTGACACGGCTATCTGCACGGCCGAGCCGGGGGTATCACAGCCGCCCAGCAGGAACGGGTTCGGGGCATCCTGAACATCCCATATCTCGATCCCGGCCTCCGATGCCGCGAGATAGAGCCTCTTTGTCGACCCATCATAGAAGAGTCCCAGCACCAGGTCTTTCGCGCGGATCATCTCCGACAGCAGAACAGGGGCTGAGGAGTCCGAGACATCCAGTACGAGAACACCTCCGCCGGCGGCGCAGTAGACCATGTCTCCCGCCGGATCGTACTCCGCATCATATGCTATGCCGAAGGGCCAGCTGCCTACCAGTGTGACGTTCAAGGAATCCGCTGATGTTCGTCCGGGTTCGTTCGGACAGGCATGTAACATGGCGGGGGGATCAGTATCGCTGATCTGCGTCATTTCAGGAGGGTTCACGAACCCATGCGAAAGAACTGTCACTGCCAGTAACAGAACTGACATTCGAACCCCCCTCTGCTCGACAATACATAACTTGATCCTGTTTAGAACAACAGATAAGCTATTGTCAAGCTATATCCCTGTCAATCTGAACGATAGATTCAATTCCCCTGAAGACGCGCGGGAGTAGTGACTCCTTCGGGACGCTCAGGGCCATGGATGAGAAGAAACATCAGCCTTGGTCCTGGTCGATCAGCAAAAGGAATCTTGATCTCAAACCGCTCCGGCAACACGGGTATTTCTCCGTTGACGTCGCCCGGCGCTGCGCGTATCGTGCCCCCTTGAATGTATGTACACAGATGGGTCCTGGTCTTATACGAGGGAGCCCCTGCGGGCCCGGAGGTATTCTGAGCAATCCATCTGTAACGGTTTACAGCAAAGGACAACAGGGAGGGCAAAATGGACCATGGTCCAAACGTCGACTACCACGAGTGCGATGAACTCCTGAAGTACAAGCAGAAGGCCGGGCTTCGGCTCTTCTTCATCTACTCCGCCATCTACGCTGTGTTCGTCCTTCTGAACACGGTCTTCCCGGCGATGATGGAGTCGGTGGTCCTCTTTGGCCTCAACCTCGCCATCGTCTACGGGTTCGGCCTGATAATCATCGCCATCATCCTGGGTCTTGTATACAACTGGATGTGCACTAAGGTGGAGCGTCGTCTTGATACCGGCGGCATCGACCCCGATGGAGGTGAGGCATGATCTACACCGCCTCGC
>CAZXEF010000078.1:0-12162 GCA_964639605.1 uncultured bacterium
CAGGGAGACCCTGGTGGAGAGCCTTTCGTCCTACATGCTCTATCTCTATTCGCATCGCAACCTCGGCGGAGTGGGGAGCTTCTTTGTGGAGGGGGGGTTCAGGAGGATGCTCCACAGGCAGGCCTACATAGACTACCTTGCGTCGAAGGCCGCCGGCGAGGTCTTCATGCTGTCCATGAGCCAGGATTCCCTGGGAAGCTACAGGGACTCCCTGGAAGTGCTCCTTATTAATGTCCAGCATCTGCGCCAGCAGATGGAGAACATTCAGGGAGGAATCTACGAGGAGGAGGCCAGGCAGGCTCTGCTGAGAAGCCAGGTCATGGGCAGGATCGCAGCGGCAAGGGAATCCCTCGAGGTCCTGGAGGACCAGAGAATGGCCAGATCCAGTTTCGTTACCCAGCTTATCGTGAGGTCCACATCTTCCCCTTCGGTGGCGCTGCTTCCCGAACCGAATTCGGATGCCTACCTTGAGCGTCAGAGGGGTTCCGTGATCTGGCCCGCTGAAGGTCAGGTGGTTAGGAGGTTCGGAGTCGAGACCCACCCTGAGTACGGCACGGAGATCACCATCGAAGGTATCACCGTGGTCACGCAGCCTTCCCAGGATGTGTGCGCCTCCGCGCCGGGATTGGTGATGTACGCCCGGGAGTATCTCAGCATGGGGCAGATGGTGGTCCTTGATCATCAGGACGGTTACTACAGCTTCTACGGACATCTGGGACAGCTGACGGTCAGCCTGGGTGATGTGGTGGAAACGGGTGCAAGGCTGGGAAGGGCAGGCTCCGTACAGGGAGGACAGCCGGGCTACTACTTCGAAATCAGGAAGGGTGGCGAGCCGGTGAACCCGGAGGAGTACCTGGAGTAGAATGGGAATACTGAAGAAAGTCCGAGGGCAGGACAGAGCCGACCAGCTAATTGGGAGCGCTTACGTTTCCCGCAGGCTTTCCCATGCCTACCTCTTTGCCGGGCCCTCCGGCGTGGGCAGGCTCACGGCCGCACTGGAGCTGGCGGCATCCTGGATGTGCAGGGTGGATGAGAATGGATACTGCGGTGAATGCAGGGACTGTCGCAGGGTGTTCGATTTCCAGCACCCGGATGTGATGCTGACGATCCCGACCATGGGCTCAACCGAACCGGAGGATGTCGCCGCACTGATCAGGACGAGGCTGGAGGACGGCGTAACCCCGATCAGGTTTGACGGCAACACCAGGATCAGCATTGACCAGATAAGGGAGCTGCAGGACAGGCTCTCAATGAAGGCCTACGAGGACCGGGGACACATAGAGATCATCCTCGACGCCGACAGGATGGGGGTGGAAGCTGCAAACGCACTCCTCAAGACCCTGGAAGAACCACCGGAAGACACAGTCCTCGTACTCCTCAGCTCCAGGTGGTCGGCCCTTCTTCCCACCGTGAGGTCCAGGACCCATCTGGTCCGGTTCAGGAGGCTGGGCGAAGATATCGTCAGGGACATTCTGGTGGAGAGGCTGGGTATCGAACCCCGGAGGGCGGCGGAGCTGGCCCTGTCATCCGACGGGAGGCCCGGAATGGCTCTGGCAAGGGCCGATGGCGCTTCACGGGAGCCAGGTGACCATGACCCTGCTTCCGTGCTCAGGATGATACGGGAATGCGCTTCTGTCTCCGGTGCATTATCATTAGCTTCCGAGGTCTCCAGGAAACTCGGCAGGGAAGGGTCCCTGGAGTTCTGCAGGGATATGCAGGCATTCATTCACGACCTGCGAAGGGGTGAAACCGGCATGCTCCCCATAAGCCACTCCCGGGAGGAGACCGTCGGGATGGGACTGGACGAGGAAGCGTGCGCCCTTGGAATGGAGCTCTTCAGGAAGGCCGAGGTGAGACTTGCCGGCAACGGTATGACGAATGTGGTACTGGGAGCCGCGTTCACGGGTATCTGGGGCAGTACAGGCGGCGGCAGAAGGGAATGATCTCATTGACTGGCGGAAACGGGGACATCGGGAACGGTTCCTACGAGAAGGAGAGGTCCGGTGCCATCGAGCTATTCAGGCTCCTGTTCAGCTCCAAGAGGCTGGAGACCTACATCAATCTGACCCGGCAGCCTGTCTCCGTGGGGGAGATGGTGGTAGTCGCGGTGGACAGGGGCGAGGACCTTGGCATCGTAGTAGCCAAGTACAGTCCCAGGGACCCGGTGGCGTCCATCGACGGCCACTTCCTGCGGATTGCCACTCCAGAGGACATCAGGATATACGAGGATAACCGCGATTTCGAGGACAAGGTATTGAAGTTCTGCATGAAGCGGGTGTCCACCAGGAGCATGGAAATGAAACTGACCAGCTGCGAGGCCCAGCTGGACAGAAGGAAGATAAGAGTGTTCTTCACCGCCGATCAGCGCAAGGACTTCAGGGGGCTGGTCCGCGACCTGGCCAGCAAGTTCCATGCCAGAATAGAGATGAGGCAGATAGGGGTCAGGGACGATGCGCGCCAGAAGGACGGAATAGGCATCTGCGGGAAAAGGCTCTGCTGTTCAGCGTACCTGTCCCATTTCCGCTCGATCACCCTGAAGGCCGCCAGGGAACAGGACCTGGCCCCGAACCCCGCCAAGGTTTCAGGCGTCTGCGGAAGACTGATGTGCTGCCTGAACTACGAGACGGAGTTCTACAGGAAAGCTTCGAAGCTCTATCCCCAGCTGGGCGCCAAGGTCCAGATAGGAAGGAGGGAGGCCAGGGTGAGCGGTGTGGACATTTTCCAGGAGACCGTTACCCTGGAGATGGATGACGGCGAGGAGAAGGTCATGGAGATAGAGAAGTTCCACAGGAGAAGAAAAACTTCTGGCAGGGTCGACATAGATGATGAGGAGCCGCAGGAATGACCCGCGGGTCCACCGGAATTTGGAGTGAACATGTCAAGATATCTGGTAACTAGCGCTCTGCCTTACGCCAACGGCCCATCTCACCTGGGTCATCTGGCCGGAGCATACCTTCCGGCGGATATTTATGTCAGGTTCCTCAGGATGCGGGGCGAGGACGTCATCTACATGTGCGGCAGCGACGAGCACGGCGTCCCGATAACCATCAAGGCCGAGCAGCTGGGTATCACTCCGAAGGAAGCGGTGGACATGTTCCACGAGGTTATTGCAGGGGACTTCCAGCGGTTCGGGATCTCTTTCGACAATTTCTCCAGGACCGAGAAGCCCGAGCACTACCGCTTCGCCCAGGAAGTCTTCCTGGACCTGCTGGAGAAGGGTTACATAGTAGAGAAATCCATGAAGCAGTTCCACTGCCACCAGTGCGACAGATTCCTGCCGGACAGGTACGTGGGCGGGACATGTCCCCAGTGCGGCTCTACCAATGCCAGGGGAGACCAGTGCGACGACTGCGGCAGCTGGCTGGAAGCCCTGGAACTGGTGGATCCCCTGTGCTCTATATGCGGCTCCACCCCTGTACCCCGTGACACCACCCACTGGTTCCTGCGCCTCGATGCGTTCCAGGAGTGGATCGAGCAGTGGCTGGCCGGCCATCCAGACTGGAAGGGGAATGTGCTCAACTACTGCAGGGGATGGATGGACGAGGGACTGAGGGAGCGGGCCATCACCCGGGATCTTGACTGGGGCGTGCCTGTCCCGATCCCCGGCGCCGAGGGCAAAGTCCTTTACGTCTGGTTCGAAGCCCTTCTCGGTTATGTGAGCAGCACCAGGGAGTACTTCGAGAAGATAGGCGAACCCGACGGATGGAAGAGGTACTGGCTGGATCCCGAGACCAGGCTGGTCCAGTTCATAGGTAAGGACAACATAGTCTTCCACGCTGTGATCCAGCCCGCCGTGCTTCACGGCCTGGGTGGCTACGTGCTGCCCTGGAACATTCCGGCCAACGAGTATCTGAACATCAAGGGCGAGAAATTCTCCACCAGCAGGGGCACCGCCATCTGGCTCAAGGACTACCTGGCTCACTTTCCTCCCGATCCCATGAGGTACGCCCTGGCCATCAACGCTCCGGAGAACCGCGACACGGACTTCTCCTGGGACGAGTTCCGCGCCAGGAACAACGAGCTTGCCGATGTTTTCGGGAACTTCATCAACAGGATCATGAAGTTCGCTCACAAGACATTCGACGGGAAAGTGCCGACGCCGGGAGAGGCCGGGGAGGACGAGAAACAGCTCATGTCCGCAGCCAGGGCCACAAGGGACGAGGTTGAGGATCTCATCAGGGGTTTCAACCTGAAGACCGGTTGCCTCAGGGTCATGGAGCTTGCCAGGGAAGGGAACAGGTATTTCGACCAGAGCCAGCCGTGGAAGACTGCCAGGACGGACAGAGAGGCTTGCGCCACCACCATCTATTACAGCCTTCAGCTCGCCGATGCACTCAGGATACTGTTCTCGCCATTCATCCCCTTCACCTGTCAGAAGACCGGGGAGATGCTGGGACGGGACTCTCTCGACTGGGCCGAAGCCGGTGGTGAGAACCTGGAGCCCGGGCATCAGCTGGGAAAACCCGTGATACTTCTCGAGAAACTGGAAAAAGGTTTTGAGAAGGTGATGCAGGCCGACTCGCAGGGTCCATCTCCGGAAGAGTCCCGGTCGGAGCTTCCGGCAGACAGGGAGACCATTCCCTACGATGACTTCATGAAGATGGACATGAGAGTGGGTGTCATCAGAGAAGTCCATGATATCAAGGGAGCTGACAAGCTCTACAGGCTGCTTGTGGATATGGGAGACCATGTACGTCAGCTTGTTGCAGGCATGAAGCCATACTACACGTCGGAGGAACTTACCGGCCGCCGTGTGGTGGTGCTGGTCAACCTTCAGCCGGTGAAGATAAGGGGAGTGGAGAGCAACGGCATGGTGCTGGCATCCGATGACGGGAAGGGCCGGGTCAGACTGCTTCAACCCGCCGAGGACGCCATCCCCGGTGACGGTATACACTGACGCTCCCCGAGAAGGGGTCCATGCGGATACTGGATGTTAACAGCTCCTACTCCCCCACCGGGGGAGGCATCAGGGTCTATCACGAGAGGAAGCTGGACTACTTTTCATCAGAGATATCGGAGAACACGTCCGCACTTGCGGTCCCCGGCAGGGATGACCGGCTGGTTTCGAAGGGGCCTCCCAGAATCTACCACCTGAGATCCCTGCCACTCTTCGGCTCCGGTTATCGTATCATCGTGGAGTCCGGAGGCCTGAACTCTGTCATACTGGACTACCGCCCGGACATAGTCGAGGTGGGAAGCCCATACCTTCTTCCCTCTCTTGCCAGGAGCGCCATCGGAAAAGCTGACATACCCGTTGTCGGCTTTTACCACACGGACTTCCCCGACAGCTACGTAGGTCCCTACGCCTCCAAGATATTCCCCCGTGGTGTCGCCCGAATGCTCTACGACCTGGCCGCGGCCCATGCCGGAAGGACATACCGGGCAATGACCGCCGTATTCGCAGCCTCCAGGTGCATGCTGACCAAGCTCAGGAAGCTTGGCGTGAAGAGGCTCTTCCACACCCCCCTGGGCGTGGATGCCGAGCGGTTCTCGCCGGCTGCCCGGTCGGAAGGCTTCCGAAGGTCCGTGGGTGTCCCCGAGGGAGGAGCACTGGTTCTCTACATGGCGAGGTTCCACTGGGAGAAGGGTCTGGATCGGCTGATGGAGGCCTACCCCCTGTTCAGGGACCCGGGCAGGATAAAGCTGGTCATAGGAGGCCGGGGGCCTCACAGCAGGCTTGTGGACGAATTCATCGCACGATACCCGGAAGTGGCGAGGCTGCCGTACATAACAGGCAGGGAAGGTGTGGCCGAGGCTATGGCTTCGGCTGACGTGTTCCTGGCCCTGGGGCAGTACGAAACCTTCGGGCTGGCCGGATTGGAGGCCATCGCCTGCGGTACCGTACCGGTATTTCCTGATCGCGGGGCGTCTGCGGAGATGGCTGAATCACTGGGAATTCTGGCTCCCTACCGGTCGGAAAGTGCCGAGAGCCTGGCGGTCTCGCTGGTCGAGGCGGTGAAGGTCTCTCGAACGGGCCTTACGGAGGAGCTGCGGCAGTACGCCGTTTCCAGGCACGGCTGGAAGGACACCTTCCGCAGGATCGAGGGTTTCTACGAAATGATCCTCAAGGCCCGGAGGGAGGGTGACCTGGACGATCTCAACCCCCCCGGCGACTGGTGGTAGAGTGATGAAACGGCTGCTGCTGGCTGTCCATGATGTATCTCCGGTCCATGAGCGCGCACTCAGGCACATTGCCGGGGAGCTGGAGAGGCTGGGTATTCACCGGTACAGCATGCTGGTGGTTCCGGATTACCATGGAGAATGGCCGCTGGAGGAATACCCTGAATTCTGCCGGTGGCTCTCGGGACTCGCAGAAGGGGGAGTGGACATTGTGCTGCACGGACTGACCCACATGGGAAGTCCAACGGAAAGGTTTTCATGGAACGGTTTACGCTCTCTCCTCTTCACCAGGGGAGAGGGGGAGTTCCTGGACCTCGGCAGGGACGAGGCGGAGCGCCTGATCCTGATCGGGAAGCGCACTCTTGCAGATACTGTGGGCATTCAGGCGGAGAGTTTCGTGGCGCCGGCCTGGCTCTACAGCAGGGGGACATTGAAGGCACTGGAGGACAACGGTTTCATCCTTGCGGAGAGCAGGTGGAGGATCTGGAGCCCATCTGGAAGGATCACGCTTCTGCGGGTTCCCGTGGCGAACTACGCAGGCGGGGGACCGCTTAAGAGGCTGCTGGCATCCCTGTGGGTGAATCTCTTCGGAACCCTCTGTGCAGGTGCAGGCACTCTGAGGTTCGCGGTCCATCCCTCTGACTTCCGGTCTGCCGAGAGCAGTGAGATGGTCATTGAAAAGCTGAAGAGACTCTTTCGGAACAGGGAACCGGCAGCGCTCAGGGATATGATCTCTGTGCCATAATGACCCTATCATGGGAGTGTCGGCGTAACCGGGGTGTCTGACACGGGCACACGCAAGGGAATCATTCTTGCTTATATTTGTTTGATAACGTGCGAGAGAAGACAACATCCGTGCTGATCAATGATCATTTGAAGAGGTTTGAAGATGTATCTTGGTTTTGCAGACATGAACGCTGGTTTCCTGATAATAATCGCCGCGCTGATACTGGGCCTCGTGGCGCGGTCGCAGGTCACGGGCACCTACAGACGGTTCAGCCAGGTGGCCACAGGCAAGGGGATTTCCGGTGCCAGAACAGCCAGGGAGATCCTGGACAGTTACGGTCTTTCGAACATAGATGTCCAGCAGATAGCGGGGACCCTCACCGACCACTACGATCCCTCGAAGGGTGTACTGAACTTATCAGCCGGCGTCTTTGGCGGCACATCCATCGCCGCGGTGGGAGTTGCAGCCCATGAAGCCGGGCACGCGGTCCAGGACGCCATGGGGTACGGCCCCTTCCAGATCCGGCAGAAGCTGGTCCCGGTGGCGAATCTGGGTTCCCAGATGCTTTTCCCGCTGATAATCGGGGGACTCTTCTTCCGGATCACCGAACTCTACTACATCGGAGCCGCCCTCTACGGAGCCGCCCTTCTGTTCCAGCTTGTTACGCTCCCCGTCGAGTTCGACGCCAGCAGACGGGCCGTCGTCTACCTCAGGCAGAGCGGCAGCATGTCCAGCGGCGAGCTCAATGGAGTGAAAAAGGTGCTCACCGCCGCTTCCATGACCTACGTTGCTGCAGCCCTGGCTTCCCTGGGTCAGATGGTCTGGCTCCTCCTGGCCGGCAGGAGAAGGTAGATGGGAGTAGAGACCCCGTTCATCATAGTCCTGGTATTCTTCAGTGTAGTCTGCCACGAGATAGCCCACGGCTACGTGGCCCTGAGGCTTGGCGACCCCACCGCCTACAGGATGGGCAGGCTTACCTTCAATCCCGTCTCTCATATCGACCCGGTGGGAACCATATTGCTGCCGGCTCTCTTCCTCATCACCAACAGCCCCATAATGCTTGCCTGGGCGAAACCCGTCCCCGTCAACCCGGCCTTTTTCAGGAATCCCAGGTCCGGGATGATGTGGGTGGCAGCCTCCGGACCGGCCACGAACCTCGCCATCGCCCTCCTCCTGACAGGGCTTCTTCACCTGGCGGGTTCCGCGATGCCCTCCATCCTGGTACACAGCCTGGCCATGGCTGCACTGATGAACATAGTGCTGATGGTCTTCAATCTCTTGCCGATACCACCGCTGGACGGCAGCAGGATAGTGGCCAGGTTCCTCTCCAGGCAGGCACTGGCCAGCTACCAGAGGCTGGAGAGTTTCGGGCTGCTGATAGTCTTCGGGCTTCTCTGGCTTGGTGTCATCGGGGACATACTCATGCCGGCCCTGAACTTCGCCGTACGCCACCTGGACCTGTACGCATACCTTCCCCGTCTGTAGCAGGGAAAACGTATTGCCACAGGCCGTCCTTTTCATTATTCAACTATATGTACAGCAGCGCTATCGCATCTGCGAAAGCATAAAAGCAAATTTAATGTGAGGATGAGACAATGCAGGGACTGATGCTCTTTCTGATACTGGCATCCGGGAACGTCTATGACGATACCCCGATGACAGTGAACACGGACCCGAACTACCATGAGGGTACCTACGAGGAATGGATGGCGGGACAGCCGGATTACGAACCCCTTCTGGTCAGGAGCATCTCCGGTACCGACGGGGCGGAGTTCCTCCTGATCTTCGAGGAGGGTCTAACGGACAGCCTGACCCCCGGACTCCTTGACCAGTGGACCACTGACATCCAGTCGGGGGGTCTGAGCACCGAGGTGGTGGAGGTCACATACAGCCAGGCCGAGGAGCTCAAGACCTACCTGCAGGAAAAGTACTCACAGGGAATGCAGGGAGCGGTCCTTGTGGGTAACCTGCCCACGGTGTGGTGCGCTCTGGAGGATGCCAAAGAAGCGAAGCAGAGCGGCGAGACCTTCCCCGCCGATTACTTCTACATGGACCTTGACGGCATCTGGCTGGACAACTGGATAGGCTATCCCTTCATGGGCAACCCCGGGAGTGACGGCATGTACGATACTTTCTCCGGCAACCTCGACCCGGAGATCTACATCGGAAGGATAAGGGTAGACAACCTGTCCGCCCTCGGCGACCCCACGGAGATACTGTGCACCTACCTCGAGAGGAACCATGAGTGGCGTCTCAACGGAGATCCGGAGCCGCTTACAGCGCTATGCTACGTCGACGACGACTGGGCGCCATGGGCTCCGAGCTACCAGGCGGCCATGCAGTACCTGTACCCCGCCACCGAGCTGGTCAGTGATGAAACCGAGACCAACGGTACTGACTACCTGGAGAACAGGCTGCCCGCCGAGTACGTCTGGATCAGCCCCTTCGTCCATTCCAATGCCAGTGGTCACTACTGGTCACCGGGTCCCACCACCTTCTGGAACCAGCTCGTTCCAGCCCTGCCCCATGCCCGTTTCTACAACCTCTTCGCCTGCTCTAACTGCAGGTTCACGACGGTCCACTGCATGGGATCCGTCTACTCCCTGTGCACCGGGAGCGGGCTGGCGGCTGTGGGAAGCACCAAGAGCGGCGCAATGCTGAGCTTCAACCCTTTCTATCTCCCCTTGTCCAACGGAAGTTCACTTGGAGAAGCTTACAAGGACTGGTGGGACTACATTGCCTCAGGGGGTCTAACCCCCAGCGAAAAATCCTGGCACCTCGGGATGGTCCTCCTTGGGGACCCTTCCCTTATGCCTGCAATGCACATCCTCGGCATCGAGGAGGGTGTTCCGGATGATGCTGTTCTTTCCATAAGCTTCTCGGGGAATCCCTGCACGGGTTCGGTTACCGTCTTGCTCCATGGCGGGGAAACCGGGATGGTGAATGTCTACGATATCTCGGGCAGGCTCTCGGCTACCGGCGAACTCGTCGGTTCGGAGTGCACGGTCGACCTGCACGATCTTGCCTCAGGATGCTACATTGTAAGGGTTTCGTCGGATGCCGGTACGGCTTCGGCTGCTCTGACTCTGATAGACTGAGAAGTATCCTCCAGGGAGGGGCGGGGGCAGGAGACTGCCCCCGCCTTCATGTATATCAGAGACCGGCCCAGAGTCCCGGATCATCGGGGAGAAGGTCCAGTATTTCCTCGTTGATAGCCATTCCGAGCTTCTCTTCCAGCAATCGCAGCTCGTTTACCGTGGCCTGCTCCTCCATCCGGCTCCGTGTCATGGCCCTGATCCGGTCCTCGACCTCCTCAAAGGTGGCGTTCCGCTCAGGTATAACCTCCACCAGCCTGAACATGCAGATGTCCTCACCTCCGAAGAGGTCCAGAGGACCAAGCCATGTGGTAGTATCGGCAGGATCTATGGTGAAGACCTCATTTCCGTGGAAACCGGGCACTTCGCTGAAGCTCAGGGGGCGCGTTATCTGAGGCCGGGCGGTGTCGGCCGCCAGGTTGGCAAAGCTCCGCATACGGAGCAGGTATGCTTCCTGCTGGTCCTCGGGGAGATTCCGGAGGACTATCACAGAATCCAAAGGCATCTGGACCGCCTGGAGAACCCTCTTTTCGGGAATGGTGATGGGCTCCTCCATGTTCTCGAACAGCTCACGCATGTCCTCTTCCGTAACTGTGACCGTGGACTGTATGCGATCTTCGTAGAACTTGTCCGAGGCGATATCGAGAAGGTACGACATCCTCTCGGAATACAGCGAGTCCAGCACATCCTGGTGCTGGTCCATTATTGACGACATGGCGTATTCGTTGTAATGCATCAACTCCAGCAGCGTTGTAAGCCATGCCACGTCAGACGGGTCGATGTTGTACTTGGACCTGTAGTAGACCAGTTCCTTCAGGAAGTCCTCGACTGTCCATGTACCAACCTGGGATTCCATCACCACCGCTTCAAGGTCAGTCAGCATGGAATCTGAGGCAAAACTGGCACTGATGGCTTCAAGGACCGTTGAATCAATGCTTAGATCGTATTCCGACAGGAGGGAAGCCCTGAGGTCTTCGTACTCCTGGTTGTACCTTCTATTTGCTATGGAAGATACTATATTGGATCTGAGTACAGCAGAATCAGCAAGAATGGTGGCCATGGTGACGGAATCGGCTGTCTGGACTGAGTCCAGTCGAAGCAACATCCCGGTCTCGCTGATGCCGGTGGAACCTGATTCCAGGGAATCCAGGAGACCTAACATGTCATCGGGGAGAGAAGGCATGTGGACCGGACCGTAACTGGTCTCCTCCTCCAAACCGGGATCCATGGTGAAAAAGGCGTATTGTCCAAGGTTTTTCATGAAGTGGTCGATGTCCTCCTGTGAGACGGCAGCCTCCTGGGATTCGTACATGAGCCTCCGGTTCAGTTCCCCCGTGCGCTCCATGACCCAGGAATCCGCCATGGAAAGCAGATCTCCGTCATCCATGTAACCGCAGTCCTGCAGTTCCATCTGGAGCAGCAGTTTCCTTCCGTAGGTGACTATAAACTCCCCTACGGTATTCTCCTTCTCGAGGAACATGTCCCTCTGATCCTGATCCATTCCGGTCCACGCATCTCCAAGGTCGCCCACTGTCAGTGTATCTTCCGCGATTATAAGCAGCCAGGTGGTGCTTTCCACTCTGGCGGAACCGCATCCGGAGACTGCAAGCACTGTGAGGAGTGTCGCGACCACTGCTGCCGTCCTGGTTGCATTGTTCAAAATAACCGATCCTCCCATCTCTCTTCTATTGATCCCTGCATCTGAGAGGTCCATCACAGGAAGGTCTGGGGAGTGTACTCCCCGAACTCATCCCTCAGGACACCGCATATCTCTCCAAGCGTCGCGTAGGAACGGACTGCGTCCAGTATGAAGGGCATAAGGTTATCAGTGCCCGCAGCTGCTCCGGCCAGAGCCCTGAGCCTGCCGGTGACCTCTCCGTTGTCGCGGCTGTCCTTTATGCTTCTCAGTTTTTCGTACTGGGCCTTCTCAACCGAAGGGTCGACCCTGAGAAGTCCCTCCGGCGGCGGCTCTTCCATGGTGTAGCTGTTGACTCCCACCACTATCCGCTCCCGATCTTCGATCTCCCTCTGGCAGCTGTACGCGGATTCCTGTATCTGCCTCTGAGGGTAACCGTCCTCAATGGCCCTGACCATTCCACCAAGAGAATCTATCTTGTTTATGTGCTCCATGGCCAGGTCCTCTATCCTGTCTGTAAGTTCCTCCACATAGTAGCTGCCGGCCAGCGGGTCCACAGTACCGGCCACACCGGACTCGTTGGC
>CAZXEF010000079.1:0-796 GCA_964639605.1 uncultured bacterium
CTTGTATTCGCCGACCTGTTCCCGAAGGGCAGGAACAGCGCCGGCACCGCCAGGGACACCAGCATTCCAATAGACGCAGCCTGCGGGATCCTGGCCGAGCCCATCGTGGAGAACAGCACCAGGCAGGTCCCAAGTCCTGCCAGCGAGGCCGTCACGGCCCCCGTCTTCCCCAGCCTCTTCGTGAACATTCCCCAGATGAACGGTCCGAGGAAGACCGAAGCGATGGCTCCCCAGGAGATGGACAGAATGGTCACGATCACATCCGGCTTGGTCCAGGCCAGTATCATGGACAGCAGGATGAAGAAACCGCTGCTTATCCTGCCGAGTCTGGTCAGGGACCTGTCAGAGGCGTCCTTTCTGATGAAACCGTGGTAGAAATCCTTTGTCACTGTTGAACTCGAAACCAGGACAAGGGAAGCAAGTGTGGACATGGACGCTGAGAGCACAAGGAGCAGTATGATAGCCGTAAGGGCCGCGGGTATCACGTTCGTCAGGAGTTCAGGTATCAGGGCGTCGAAGACCGGAGTTCCGTCTGTGAAAGCGCCGGGGGCGTTCTGGGGAGATAGGAATATCCTGGTCAGAGCGCCTGTGAAGTATGCGATGCCGGTTACGAGAAGGGCGAAGAGGGTTGAAGCTGCCGTGCCAATCCTTACCGCCTTCCTGTCGCGGATGGCGTAGAACTTCTGGAGGAGCTGGGGCATGGCGAAGGGCGCCACGCTGGTGAGGAATACGAGGGAGGCAAGTGGAATGATGCCCGGGGGGCCGACGGTGGCCACCAGTCTGGGCTCTATGGCCC
>CAZXEF010000079.1:806-11716 GCA_964639605.1 uncultured bacterium
AAAATAGATTTGATACAACTTGGTATTGTTTTTGGCTCTATGGCCCTGAGGGAATCGACGATGTTGGGTATGCCTCCCCCCTTCTGGATGTCGAACCAGAGAAGTATGAGGACACCGACTGTCATTATGAGGCCGAATATCACGTCTATCATGGCAATGGACCTGTAGCCTCCCATTACAATGTAGATCCCCGTGAACAATCCCATGAAAAGGAGTATCCAGGTGTAATCCAGGCCGAACGTCGACTCGAAGAGGTAGCTGAGTCCCATGAATACCGCGGCAGTATAGGGAATGAAGAACACGAATATCGCCAGGGCTGAATAGCCTTTGAAGAAGGGACTGCCGTAGCGCGCTTCAAGGTACTCGGGCATGGTGTGGATATTGAGGCTTTGCGCCACTTCCTTTATCCTGTTGCCCAGGAGGAGCCAGACACCCAGAGTTCCGATGAGAGTGTTTCCAAGGGCCACCCACAGGGCTGAGAGGCCGAATCCCCAGCCCAGCTTGCCGGCGAAGCCTATCAGGAGAACCGCCGAGAAGTATGCGGTACCGTAGGAGAAGGCCGTCATCCAGGGTCCTATCTTACCGCCTCCAAGAAGGAAATCACTGTATGTACTGGTCCTTTTCATTCCCTTGAGGCCGATTATCACGATCAGAACGGCGTACGCGGTCACCGCGAGAATATTAACCAGCATTGTCATGCCCCTTCATTTTATGGACCCCTTCTGCATAGCCGTATCTTGTCGGTGAAATATAGGAATGGATAAGCCGCGAAGCACCCCGTATCAGCGCGGGTCAACCTTTTTGAATTTCCGCGCTGACCTCGCCGAGAAGCTCCCGGCTCTTGTTTTTCAGCCTGCCTAGCTGGTCCGCGGATACCGTCCTGCTGGACAGCATTAGCTCGAGGTCCTTCCAGTGGCGAAGAAGGCGTCTTGACAGGATAACGTCGACTGAGCTTTGGTCCAGTATCTCGTCCAGCTCTTCCGAGCCCATATAGCAGCGGGAGCCGGTCAGAAGCATTGAGAGGCGGTCACCAAGAACGGTAAGCAGCTCCTCGACGTCGCCGGCATCCATGACATCGGCAGGGATGCAGACCCTGTTCCTGTACCTTAATATCAGAAAAGTGGATGCAAGCAGCATGATCGAGACGGTCATGACCCAGAAAAGCGCGGAATTGCCGTCATCCTCTTCAAGGAAAGAAAGGTCGGCATCGGTCAGAGAAATAGGGTACACGGAAAGGGTACATGGAGGGATGATCGCCTGCCTGTAGACTTCCGATCCGGTATCGAACCAGGCAAGGCTGTCCGGCCCTATCACCACATTGCCGCTGTCGGAGGGCTCAACAAGGACGAACCATGACCTTGCGCCGTCCTGCGAGGTCGTACACCTTCCGGGACGGACCGATGCAGGTCCGTTCACCGTGAGCTGCGGAAGCTGTTCCATGCGTGACGAACCGGGTCCCCGGGCCGTTATCTTTATGCACCTCTCCCCTCCCGAACTGTACCCTCTCGTTACCCTCTCGGAAGAGAAGGAGACCTCTCCCGTGACACCGGTGAAGTTGTCGGGCATGTCATGCTCAGGGAAGGGGTAAACGGGTATCGTAGCTCCCTCACTGGAAATAAGATATTCCCTGGAAGGCCTGATCATGCCTCCGGGAAGACCGATCCGGCCTCTCAGCACAGGCAGGGAAAGTGTGCATGCAAAGGCCGGCGTAACCGCCATGGTGGCAAGCCAGGTTCTGTAGACACCATTCTTGTCCCTGACCCACTGGAGCTGTTCTATATCGTCCGTCAGCCTCGAGGTGGCATAGTCTGCGGGTTCAAGGAAGAGGTCAACCACCTCTGCGCTCGGGACGCTCTTGCATATATAGTAATCAACATTGAAAGTCTGTCCGGGGTAGATCCTTCCCGTCGTATCTATCGCCACCTCCATCCAGGCCAGGGCGTTCATGGGTTCATTTTCCGGTTCGCGCGGAGTAACCGAGGCTGATGAACCTGCTCCAAGGGCGGTAACAGTGAATTCATCTGAAGTGTAAATAACTCTGCCGGAAGATGTTATAGAGAAAGGCCCCAGTGTATGTGTACCGGGGGACCAGGCAGCAAACCTCATTGTCAGTACGGTGCTGGACGAAACCCTGGTGCCTGATGGCGTGCTTACGGAGGAGAACGAATGCATACTACCTGTTCCCATATGCTCAAGTCCTTCGGAGTAAACAGGAACGCAAGCCACATTGGAGAGGTCCTGTCCCTCCACCGTGATCTCACACTGGAAAACTTCGCCTGTCTGAACCGTATCCGGAAGAATGATATGGACATCAGGTGCCGCAAGTGTCAGAGCTGCGAGAAAGAGGGTCGTCACCATACGGGGCCGGCTGGATAACCGGCCTTGCCGGTGCCGACAGAATCCTGTGGCTGGCTCTCCTCCACCAGGTCCAGTATGGCCTGAGCCTGTTCAGGAGTCATCTCGCCCATCGATGGTGGAGTCTCCTGCTGCTCCTGATCCTGTTCCTGATCCTGGTCCTGCTGCTGGTCCTGGTCCTGGTCCTGATCCTGGTCCTGGTCCTGCTGCTGGTCCTGCTGCTGGTCCTGCTGCTGGTCCTGATCCTGGTCCTGGTCCTGCTGCTGGTCCTGGTCCTGATCCTGCTGCTGGTCCTGGTCCTGGTCCTGATCCTGGTCCTGGTCTTCCGGGGGTTCATGGTTGTCAAGCCAGTTGATGCCCGCCTCCAGGTCAGTTATCTCGAATAAGGGGGAGCTGCCGGAGGAGACACTCTCTCTCAGCGCCTCGACTGCCGCCTCCACCCCGCTGTAATCTTCGTACTGCATGGCCAGGGCCAGGTCCGAAATGACGGTGGCCGAACTCAGAGTGTCCGTTCCTATTCCTTCTTCGATCATTCCGAGGAGGGAATCGGCATCGGCGTAGGAGCCGAGGAGAAAGCTCGTGGCTGCAAGGTTGTAGGCTATCCTGCCGTTGTGGGGCATACGGGAGAACAGCTCCTGCAATATCGTAGCCGCCTGTCCGAACTCACCCTGCCGGAAGAGATCCGTGGCAGTATTGCCAAGCTCTGCCGGGGACGGGGCAGTCTGGAGGAGAAGTGAAATACACAGAAGGAAGTTCACGCTCCCCTCCTCTCCAGGACAATGGCGGCAGCCATGAGGAAGATGGCGGATGCAAGGAAGTACTGGTACCTTCTCCTGCCCGTTGAGCCCCCGGTGGCCAGCTCGCTGTTCCTGCTGGATATGTGTTCCAGGAAGGATCTGGTTATGGAGACCAGGTCATCGGAGCCTGAGAGCCGGATGTAGACGCCTCCGGTTCTCTCTGCAAGCTCCTGCAGCGGCTCCTCTTCCAGACTTGTGCGCACGGTGTCGCCCGGAGCCTGCACCAGGACTCCGCCATCCGGGGATGGGATGGTCACCTCGATGGGTCCCCCCACTCCTACGGTTATCAGCCGCATGTTGAATTTCAATGCGGCGTCGACAGCGCTCTCGACGGCATAATCGTGGAATCCTCCGTCGCTGAAGACGATACCCAGGCTAGCCTCAAGGTCCATATCCGGTAGTGAGCTTCCCATCAGGTCCACCATGTCGCCAAGCCTGGTACCCGGGATTATGTCAGGATTGCTCCAGGGATCCAGCGGGAGCCTGTCTGCAAGGAACTCCCTGTCCAGTGTGAGAGGCACGGCAAGTCTCGATGATCCGGAGAATAGCACAAGGGCCACACGGACATCCCTGAGCTCACCTGCCAGTCTCTCGATCTCGCTGGCGGCCCTTGCCAGCCTGGAAGGCATCTCGTCCTGGGAGGCCATTGACTGCGAGACATCAAGGGCGATAACCAGGTTCTTGCCGCCGGTGGACACTACGGCGCTGGTCCTTCCCCATGTGGGACCGCTGACAGCCACCACCAGAAGGGCGAATGAGACGGCCCAGAGTATCCTGGACAGTGTCCTGGAAGGAGGCGGGTTTATTATCACCCTGTCCCAGAGCACAGGACGGACGAAGACTCTCAGGTGCTTCAATTCCCTGCTGTGCCACCTGGCCCTGAGCCATAGGTACAGCGGTATCAGCAGCAGAAGGAGCAGAAGGAAAGGATAGCTGAAGCCCATCAGTCGCCCACCACCTTGAAGAAACCGAATCTCATGACGCTGGCCAGGGCTACGAGCAGCATTCCCACCACAAGGAGAAGCATGTACGAGTCCCTGTAGACGAACAGCCCTTCCGCAGGAAGCGTGGATGCCTCAAGGGAGTCGATGGCGGTGTAGACAAGGTCCAGGTCCTCGGAGGATTCGGCGTCGAAGAGCATTCCCCCGTTGATCTCCGCTATTCTTGAAAGGGTTTCCCTGTCAACACCGAGACCCTCTTCCGAGGAAGGCTTGCCTATGGCTACCGTGTAGACCCTGAGGCTGTCTCCGTGCAGAGTGTTTACCGCCTGGGCCACTGTTATGGGATCGACCTGGCTCGAGGTGTCCTCGCCGTCGGATATCAGCACCACCACCCTCCGAGAGGTGGTTGAGTATTCGAACCCCCTGGCTGCGACAGCCAGCCCTGCACCTATTGCGGTCCCATCCGAAAGCGAGCCCAGCTCCGCACCCTGAATGAACCGCTCCAGGGTCCCGTGGTCGAACGTGGGGGGACAAAGGGTCCTTGGCTGCTCGGCGTAGATAACAAGCCCTATCCTGTCATTGGGTCTGCCCTCGATGAAGGTCAGTGCAGCCTTCTTGGCCGCCGCGAGCCTGCTGGGGTAGTAATCGGTCTGGGTCATGCTGCCCGATACGTCAAGAGTGATTATTATGTCCACTCCTTCTCCAGCTTCCGGAAGTCTTTCGAAGCCCTTCTGAGGTCTGGCCAGGGCGATGCAGAGTAATGCGATGCCAAGCCACTGCAGCAGTACTGCAGCATTATCTCCTGTCGATCTGGAGTGTGACTTGAACCGGAACGGGCCGCTGTACGTCTGTGAAGGCGTCTTCCTGCGCCTTGACAGAAGGGTTACTGCGGTCAGCAGGAGCGGGAAGGCAAGCAGGGCAAGGGGGAATTGAAGCGTCATTTCCTGTGCCATTCCTTCCTGATCTCCAGCAGCATGTCCGTGAAGCGTCTGGCCCTGTCACGGGAACCTCCCCATCCGGCGTACCTCTGTAGCGTGATCTCCCCTGTGAGTTCTCTTGAATCCTCGATGAACTTCCTTCCCTGTCTGTCACTTCCCAGCTGCCTTGCTATCTGATTCCAGGTGAGTGCCCGGTTGGAGACACCGAACCTGAAGGCGACCGTTTCCCTCAGGAGCTTGTCAATATCCCTGTAATACTCAAGCCAATTGCCACGGGCAAAGGCAGCTGAATCAAGAAGGGCAAGGACCTCGTCCAGGCAGGACGGGCCGGCTTTCGTCCCGGGCTGTGCCTCCCCCCCGTCCTCCGCCTTCCTGCGTTTCAGCCAGAACAAGAGGCATGCCGCGATGAGAACCAGGGCAAGTACGAGCAAGAGTATCCAAGTCCTGGATGGAGCGCTTCCCCATTTCTCCCAGAAGGCGTGTTGCTCGAGATAATCCCTTGGAAACCCCGGGGGGATGCCCATGGCGATTGGAGATGTGAACACCGTTACAGTCCAGCTGGTGTCGGGCATGGTCCTTGATACAGTGACCAGCGGAGGAGGGAACTCAAGTTCCACGGACCCGGAGAGGGCCCTCATGGGCGGTAGGTCAAGGGTATCCAGGGAAAGGGGAACAATGGTCACACTGTCCCCGGTCTGGTCCAGAATGGCGAAATCACCGGTGGTTTCCAGCGGAAGGGGTTCCAGACCCTGCGGGATCGAATAATCGATGGTGACTGGCAAGCCCAGGGGGACCTCCAGGGACTGAGCCTGCAGGAGCAGGGCCAGGGCAGCCAGTGCAGCGGTCATCTGAGCCTTCTTCGCTTCCTGAGTTCGAAGAACCTTCTGAGGGGAAGGACCAGGTTGTCAGAGGTGGATATGCTCACAAGGTCCAGTCTGTTCTCCCTGCAGAGCTCCTCCCTGGCCCTCTGCACCTCCCCGACCTTGTCGGCGAAAGTCTTCCTCCAGGAGGGGGAACTGGTATTGACCACCATCTCCTCCCCTGTCTCGGGGTCCCTGAACCTCACCCTCCCCATCATGGGGAGATGGAGTTCTCGGGGATCGAAAACGTGAACGCCTACTACATCGTGCTTCTGTACTACGGCCTTCAGAAGCCTGCTTCCCGACGGGAACGTGAAATCGCTTATCACGAATACCAGGGCTCTGCGCTTCAGCACGCGGCCCATGTAGCTGAGAGCCTCGTCAAGGTCCGCGTGGGCCTGCCTGTCCGGGACCTGGAGGATCCGCCTGACCAGTCTGAGGGCGTGCTTGCGCCCCTTGTCCGGTGGAACATAGTCGTGGACCACATCGGAGAAGGTCAGCATCCCCACCCTGTCGTTGCTTTCGGCAGCCGAGAGGGCGAGGACCGCGGCCACTTCCGCCACACGCTCTGCCTTCGTGAGGTTGAGTGATCCGAAACGGAGGCTTCCGGAGAGGTCCACCAGCAAGAGGACCATGAGTTCCCTCTCCTCGGTGAATACTTTCACGAAGGGGGTACGGGTACGG
This sequence comes from uncultured bacterium, assembly GCA_964639605.1. Classification (GTDB taxonomy): domain Bacteria; phylum Fermentibacterota; class Fermentibacteria; order Fermentibacterales; family JCC-6; genus Aegiribacteria. The sequence goes on from CAZXEF010000079.1 coordinate 7,382, forward strand.
GCGAAGACGTTCCAGTCTATTGTCTTGGGATCATCACCCTCAATGTAGGGACGAAGATCGGAAAACTCCATGCCATGGCCACGGAAGATGGAGCTGTAGTCGCCTCCGACCAGCTGGGCGACCAGTTTCCTGGTGCGAAGCTCAATCCTTCTGACTCTCTTGAAAAGCGAATGTACGTTCTCCATTATGGATCCGGGGGCTACTTGACCGGTATTCTGTCAAGGATCCTGTCTATGATCTGCTCCACGTCTATTTCCTCTGCTTCGGCCTCGAAGGAAAGGATTATCCTGTGGCGGAGCACATCGTGGGCCACATCCTTGACCAGTCCCGGATGCACGAATGCATGTCCCTGAAGGAGCGCCCTGGCCCTGGCAGCGGCCAGCAGGGCTAGTGTTCCCCTTGGACTGGCTCCCACTGATATCAGGTCCTCCAGATCGCGGAGTCCTGCCTGTCTGGGATGGCGTGTGGCGGCCACGAGCCTGACCATGTAGTCCATCACTGCATCCTCCACTACCACCGAAGCGGCCAGCTTCTGAAGCTCAAGTATCTTCTCAGGAGTGGTTACTGCCTCTATCACCGGGACAGGCTTGCCCCCTATCCTCTTGAGTATCTCCATCTCCTCGTCGGAAGTGGGGTAGTCCACCTTCAATTTCATAAGGAACCTGTCCACCTGTGCTTCGGGCAGCGGGTAGGTGCCCTCCTGCTCTATGGGATTCTGGGTGGCCATTACGAAGAAAGGCGCCGGCAGCATGTGTGTCTGACCCCCGAAGGTGACCTGCCTTTCCTGCATGGATTCAAGGAGCGCGCTCTGCACCTTGGCCGGAGCCCTGTTGATCTCGTCCGCAAGTATGAACTGGGCGAAGACAGGACCCTTTCTCGCTACGAAGGTGTTGGTCTCTGACTTGAATATCATTGTCCCCGTGAGGTCGGTGGGAAGAAGGTCCGGTGTGAACTGCATCCTGGAGAATGTAGCCTCGATGCATCTGGCCAGTGTTCTGGCCGCCAGCGTTTTTGCCAGGCCTGGCACTCCTTCTATGAGGACATGCCCATCGCAGAGGAGTGCCGTTATCAGGCCAAGGCGAAGCTCTTCCTGTCCGACGATGACCCTGGAAAACCTGGACTGCAGTTCATCAAGAAGTGCAGATTCAGATGAGATACGCTTTTCTAGTTCTTCCACCAGTTCTCTAGACATCCAATTTCCTCCTGGCTTGCTCTATGTATTTCCTGGTTTCTGTTTCATAGTCGGCAAGCTCCGTGAGAGTTCCAGCCTCGAACCTGAGGACCAGTACCGGCTGTGTGTTGGATGCCCGGACAAGCCCCCAGCCGCGGGGGAAGTCGATCCGGGCTCCGTCTATGGTGTTCACTTCGTAACCATCAGCCTGAAGCAGCTCCACTACCTTGGAGACGATGGCGAACTTGGACTCGTCGTCGCAGTCCTCCCTGATCTCCGGTGTTGAAAAGACGTCGGGGAGACCCGAAAGGTAGCTGTGCAGAGGCCTGTCACCTGCGGCCAGAATCTCCAGCAGCCTCAGGGAGGAGTAAAGTGCGTCATCGTATCCGTAATAGCGGTCCCTGAAGAAGATATGCCCGCTCATCTCACCTGCCAGCAGGGCATTCCGGTCCATCATGGCCCTCTTTATCAGCGAGTGGCCGGTGGGAGACATGAAGGGTACTCCGCCGGCCTTCTCCACTTCCTGGAAGAACAGCCTGGAGGCTTTCACCTCGGAAATAACGGTTGCTCCCGGATTATCCTTCAGCAGGGCCCTGGCAAGCACGATCAGCACCCTGTCCCCCCAGACTATGTCACCCCTGTCATCTATCACACCAAGTCTGTCTGCATCTCCGTCAAAAGCCAGACCAATGTCGGCCCCCTCCGCAACAACGGTTTTCCTCAGTTCTTCGAGGTTCTTCTCAACGGTGGGATCCGGGTGATGGTTCGGGAAATTCCCGTCCATGCTGCAGTGGAGGGGAACCACACGGCACCCGAGTCTTTCGAGGATCTCCACCGACGGGTCACCACCGGTCCCGTTACCCGCGTCAACAGCGACCTTGAGGGACCTGTCAAGTGAGAACTCCCCCATCAGACGCTCAACGTATGCATCCCTTACGTCGGTCGGGGTGACGGTGGAGCCCTCGAGGGAAGATTCAATGTCTTCCATCATTTCCATGTTCCTGCGAATATCCTGTATGGATTCACCGTGGAGGGTCTCCAGGCCCGCCATTATCTTGAAACCATTGTACTCGGGCGGATTATGGCTGCCGGTTATCATCACCGTCACGTCGGGCCTGAGGGTGTGCGCTGCAAAATAGGTCATGGGAGTGGTCTGGACGCCAAGGTCAAGGACTCTGCATCCCGTGCTCCCGATCCCAGCTGAAAGCCATTCCATCAGACGGGAGCCGGAGTTTCTGCAGTCCCTTCCCACGGCGGCACTGGTTCCGGCGAGTTTTCCCAGGGCGATTCCCAGCTTGACTGTCAGTTCACGCGAAAGGTCCCCCGGGAACAGGCCCCTTATGTCGTATTTCCTGAACACGCTGCTGTTCATGATCAGATGTCCTTCATGTTCATTCCGTACAACGGCAGTTCTATGGCGAACTGGCCCGAATCCGTATCCCCGGTCAGCCAGCCCCTGTGTGCGCTGATTATCTGCCGTGCCAGCTCCACTCCAAAGGTTGACTGCTCGGCATCCCTGCTCCTGCTGCCCTTGCACGTCAGTGTGAGCCTGACCGAGTTGGGCCTCTCCTTGAGGACTATGTGAATGAGAGTGCCGGATCCCATGTTCCGGGTTATCTCGGTGAAGATGTTGTCAAGGGCATGCCTTAAGTAATAGGTGTTCCCTGATATTCTGATGTTCTCGTCCAGGGATAGTGCCAGTGAGATGCCTCTTTCTGAGAACAGATCGTTCCATTCGTTGAGGGTCTCGAAGAGCAGGCTGTCAAGGAGGACAGGAGAGGGTTCGGGGTCATCACTCTGATGCGATTCCCTGGTCAGGTCCATGTTCTCCAGCGCCGCAAGTTCCTTCATGACGTTGAGAAAATTCTCTATCTCCTCGATCTCGACTATGAGCTTCGCCAGTTGTTCCTTCACCTCCGGTGACCTGTCCAGGGGCCGGGAAAGCTCGATGACCGTTTCCTTCACTGATTCCAGGGGCTTCTTCAGGGAGATTCCGATACGGGACAGCATCTCCGACTTCAGGGTTTCCAGCTCATCCAGCTCTTCCCTGAGCAGTCTGATGCTGTCCTCCAGTTCATCTATCCTCTCGCTGAACGAGACCTTCTTCCTGCGGTTGATCTCAAGACCCATGAGTATTCCCAGAAAGACAAGGAAGATCACATAGATAGGCAGCGTTATCATTTCAGTCCAGTTCCTCCAGGCCGTCAATGATCAGTACCTTCCTGCCCGTGAGCCTGGAGAGGTCACCGGGAGAAAGATCGTCTATCGTCAGCATGTCGTGGTTGAACATGACCGACGGCAATATCACCCTATTATACCCGTCGGAATACTCCCTGACAGTTCTGACCACATCGGTACCTGATAATAGCCCCGCAACTCCCACCTGCCTTCCCAGGAAGTGGTTCTCCACGGCGGCGACTATGTAACCGCCTCCATCCAGGGCTTTTTCGATAAACGGGGCCGCCAGCTCTCCTGTGCATACCAGACCTGAACCGCAGAAGTTCTTTCCTTCGAACGCTGAGAGTTCCGACAGCATTCCTATCCCGTTCTCCCTGAGAGTGCAGGTCGAGTAGTAATCCGGAGATGGTATATCTCTGCCGGCCATGAGAAAAAGTTCATCTGAAGGGAAGATCCAGCCGCCCCTGCCCTTCCTGGCTGCCCTGTCCCGCCATGTAACACAGAGGTCGATGATCCGCCCGGCCTCGGCTCCCGTGGGGCGCCTAATGGACGGCAGTCCTTCTCTGTGCCGCGTAAGTCCTACCGGGACTACGCCCACGGAACTGACGCCGGGAATCGAGAACAGGTCTTCTACCGTTCTTTCCAGTCGTTCCCCGTCGTTGTATCCCGGTACGGTAACGATCTGGGTCTCGATCAATGTTCCGGCTTCGGACAGAGCGAGAAGGGAGTCCATTATCGGTTCGGCACGGCCTGTCCCGAGCATTCGGCCTCTGAGGTCAGCCTCCGTGGAGTGGACCGAGATGTGCAAGGGGGAAAGTCTCTTTCGAAGGGCGTACTCGACGTCTCCGTGGTGCAGGGTCACATATGTGCCCTGAATGAACGAATACCGGATATCATCATCCTTCAGCAGCAGTGAGGGCCTTACTCCCGGGGGCAGCTGGTCGACGAAACAGAAGACGCATTTCCTTCGGCATGCCCTGGGTTCC
>CAZXEF010000080.1:0-11698 GCA_964639605.1 uncultured bacterium
GGGGTGTGTCCGAAGCGTTCACCAGTGGAATGGACCACAGGAAGGTGTTGTACCTGACGGGTTCCAGCGCCTGGAGGTCCTGATGATGAACCTGGAATCGGCTTCGCCTTGCCGTCGGGACACAGACACTGTTTATCATAGATGTCGCGTAGCCGTACTCCGGGTAGTAGTAGGTCACCGGTCCCTGGGGGCAGCTGATGTGGTAATCCACCGCGAACCTCAAATTGCTCAGCCAGGCGGGGAACTCGAACCGCCCGCTCCAGACGAGATGGCCCGGGTCCTCCGGAGTGAGGCTGTAATGTATCCTCTCGTTCCCGTCGGACCAGACGTAGATGCCCGCCCATCCCGGAGGCGACTGGAATTCCACCTCTACGGAGACGCTGTCCAGCTCTCCACCCGCCTGGTAGTTCCAGACGGGAATGTCCATTGAGACCACTTCTATGGGTGAAGGCAGATCGACTATCTGAGGGAGGAACTCGGCCCTCTCCTGGATGGCCCCGGTGAGAAGAGCCACGGCTTCGTCGAAATCAGCGTTGGTGCCATTCTTCATGCTGTCCGCGTAAACGCTTTCCCTGATCTCCTGGTAGATGGAGTCTATCACGCAGGGAAGTTCCGATGACAGAAGCCCTGCGGCCTCCATGATCCGGTCATGGTAAAGCTGGCGGTTGCCGCTGTCCCGGAGCATCCTGTTCAGTAGAGGGGAAATGTCGAAGCAGAACATGGTCGTCTGGGTCAGCCATTCAGGCTGGTATTCCCCGTCCCACCTGTTGCCGAAAGTGGCGTCACGGTCCCAGGGGTAGTACCTCCAGTCGCCATCCGGGGTCAGGTGGAGGTAGTAGTTCTTGGAAATGGCGTCCTCGTCCCTGATCGCTATAGCTATTGCGGCGTTGGAGATGACATCGTCCACCATGATCCCGTGGGGATAACCCAGGTTCAACAGGTCGATGAGGCGGCGGAGCAGGGGCAGCGCTTCGTCCCAGCCCCTCTCGGCCTCGAAGCCCGCGGTGCCGGAAGTGTCGCTGGGCTGCCAGAGAAGCCTTCCCAGGTGGTCCGTCGACTTGAACAGAGGACCGTCGCCCAGCCCGTTCCTTTCGTAGAAGAAGTGGTCTATCCTCTCCACCCGAACGTATACGCCGTAATATTCACCGTTTATGTAGAACTCGACATGCTCGGTCAGGGGTGCGGGCAGGCCCATCTCCCTCGACAGCAGCATCCCGAGTGCGTTCCTCATGAAAGTCCTGTCCCTGTACTGAGCGTCAAGCATTATGTGTGAGCAGTCCATGAGCGTGGTATCCTGCAGCTGCAGTTTCCAGCTCTTCTTAGGGCAGGATAGCGATGACCCCCCCCGGAAGCCGGCCAGGCAGCTGCAGGCTCCCGCAGGGGTCTCGACGTATGCCGGGTACTGGAGATCGGAATAGGGGTCGAAGTAGAGCATGTACAGGTACTGAGGGTCGATCTGGAGATGGTAGCTCTCTAGGCTTCCCTGTCCGAACAGGATGATGAAGGATGTGAGAAGCAGCTGCATTATCCTCCCTGAACGCTACATTGAATAAATACCGTCGATACGCACTCTTTCAGGGCATATAAGTCCTGTCCTCAAAGTATAGAGGCTTCCCGACAGTACTGCAAAGAGGAGCTGGAGTTCCAATCATGTCGGTGGAACCTCTGGGGGAGCCGTCACTGCCGGTCGGTGGCCCCGGTGAGAAGCGTAATGTTGCTCCTTGTGAAGAACCCCTCAAAGCCTTCATACCTGTGGATGTACTCGTTGACCAGCATGGTGTGCGTCGAGGCCTCCGTGAAGGTCTGCTTGAGACCCTCCTCCTCAGAGCCCACCAGCTCTATGAGGAATTCCAGGCCCTGGTCCAGGAAAGCCCGGTAAGTCTCCTCTATGTCCTCCGTACGGAAGGCCATGTGATGTACCCTCGGGCCGTAGTTCTGGATGAATTTCTCCGTCGGGCCCGAGTCCTCCATGCTGACGAAGGGCCTGATGCCAGAGGTGAAAACCATGGCGAACTCATCAGGGGCCAGTCTGGCAACGTTGGTAATGGAATTGAACACGCTTACGTATACCGAGAAGTCGAAATCGTAGCTGGTCAGCTCCATGAACTCGATGATGGCCCTGTCACGATCCTCGGCCCTGACCCTGGTGGCCATGTGGTCAAGGAACCCTACGTTCCTGCCCACCTGGCCGGGAGGGTCAGGTGCGGACCATTCCAGGTGCTCCCTGCCCCGGGAACGGAAATCACTCCTCTCCCCGGTCCACTGGACAAGGCCCAGAGCGTTCCCCGTATAAGGCGACGGAGGGGTCTCCAGGTACATGTAGCCCCCGAACTCCAGTACATCTTCAGTTGTGAAATCCCTGCCCGCTTCCTTCTGCAGGCCGTGATAGGCCCTTATGTCGCTGACGGAGAAGACAAGGGTCTCGAGCCTGGTATTGGGAAGGTGCTCCGATCCGGGCCTTCTGTTCGGTTCAAGGAAGGGATTCTTCCCGCCTTTCCTGTGCCTCAGGACAATGGAGGCGGAACCTTCCCTCCGGAGTACCAGCGCTCTCTGGGAATCGTCCTGGAACCCTCCCGCAGGTCTGTGGCCCGTGCGCACCGCCAGCTCAACGGCGGCAGCATCCAGCATGTACGGCTCGGTATTGATGACGATGAACTCAAGCCCTCCAACAAGGCCCTCAAGGCCTGATCTGCGCCTCTCCTCGATAACCCTGGGAACATGCTCCTCCAGGTACCGGTCGCTGTTGCTGAAATCGTAGGACTGAGACGAGTGCCTGCCGCATACCGGGCAGTGCCCTTCATCAGTCTCATGTACCTTTCGGCACGTGCCGCATATCACCTTCGCCAGTCCGGAACCTCCCATGCGCCTGCGTTCAAGTCAGAGAGAGAACCTCTCCATGTGTATCCGGTCCTTTCCGACCCCCATGCCCTTGAGGTTCTTCTCCAAGATCCTCATCATAGGGGGCGGTCCGCTGATGTAGAATTCTGACCTCTCTGGGTCTCCAACCAGGCGTGCCAGCCTCTCCCTGTCCAGATAGCCTGCCTCGCCGCTCCATGAAGGGTCGGGTCTGCTGAGGACGTGGACCATCTCCAGCATGGGCCCGCCTTCCTCGGAGACTATGGACTCCAGCTCCTCCCTGAATGCTATGTCCCCCTCGGTCCGGTTCGCGTAGAGAAGCAGTACTTTCTGCTCCGAGCCTGTATCCCTCATGTGGCGGAGCATGCTCATCATGGGCGTAATGCCTATTCCGCCGGCTGCGAATACCAGGCGATCGCTCAAAGTTTGAAGCTGGTGGGATAACCTTCCGTAGGGAGCCATTACGACTGCCCTGTCGCCCTTCACGGTCTTCCCTATCGTCTTTGTATAGTCACCCGATTCCTTCGGGGTGATGCTGATGCATCCCCCCCCGGATGGGCTTGATGATATGGTAAAGGGGTGCTCTTCCCTGGGCAGGCCCCTCCCCCTGAGAAGGGTCACGAAGAGGAACTGGCCGGGAAGGTGGTCGAACACGTCCCGTCTTCCTGGAGGGACCAGCTGTATGTTCCAAACGTCATGGGTTAATCCGGTTACGCTTCCGACCTTCCATGGCCGCAGCCTTCCCCCGAGGCGCCTCCAAAGGGCCAGGTGGAGATGGGAGAATACCCCTGTACCCAGCAGCGCGAACCAGAGGATACGCATTTCCACAGGCTGGAACCTGATTGCCGCCATGTAGCTGTGAAGGAAGACGCCGCACAGTATGACCGGTGTGAGCCAGCTGTGACCGCGGAACCAGAGCTGGAACGGTATCCTGAGCCTGGAACGGAACAGGGCCGCGATCCCGAACAGGACCAGCAGGGCCAGAGTCGCCTTGGCCGCCAGCAGGGGCCAGGGAAGGTCGAGACTGAGAAGCAGCCTGTTGCTGCCCCTGCCTATTGCAAGAAGTACCGGATGGGCCATGACAAGAAGAGCTCCAACCGTTCCGGTGACCCTGTGCAGCCTCAGCATCCCGTCGAGACCGAAGGGTCTCTCGATCCACCTGAACCTTGCCGACAGCACCGGCTGGAGCGCCAGGACGGCGAAACCGGTCAGGCCCAGCACCAACCCGACACCGGTGACGATGTCATAGCCGAAGGAACCGCCGACAATGCCCCGCACCGTAAGCGGTGCGGTCACGAGAAGGAGGTAGAGCAGTACCCTCCATGTCATGGCCGTCCTATGCCTGACGGACCCGGTCATCAGGATGTCCATCAGCTACCCTGTCCCGGCCGGTGCACGGTCAGAGCTCTATCCGCGCCGAAAGAGCCTCTCGGTGCATTCCGCTGAACCCGTCACTGCCGCCCCATGCCACCAGTATCCTGATCGCAGCTCCCGGGGAAAGCACAGGGTCAAGGTCATCCGAGGACTCCATGGGGAGAGTGAAGGTGAATACAGTGGAGTTCTCGGATTCCTGCACGTCGGCCTCCAGGATATCATCGGCACCGTCATGGTCGATGTCCGGGGAATGGGATATAGGGGAGGTCCCATGATCGTCGCGGTAGTGGGCGCCGTCATCGTCTGCGTAGCCTATTATCAGCGAGGCGTCCTTCATCGCCGGGCCTCCGCCGAAACCCACCGCCACCCAGCCTGTGGCAGGGGCTTCGAGTCGGAAACTGAAGGAGTCCTCATTTTCGGTCCACGAAAGGGAAGCGCCCTCCATCTCCACCGTCCTCCAGCCGTCGGCGCCTTCGGAAGGCGCAAGATCACCCAGGTCGCCGGCCGGGGATAGGGAGCAGAAACACATTACGGATAGCATGACAAGAACTGCTGATCTCATTTTTTTCCTTTGCTCTTGTTTTGTTCGGCCCTCGCCGGCCATCATGGCCTTGAAGGGAGCATTTACCAATATAGAACCTGAAGGGGCATCACGGTAGACATTAGCGCCATCCGACTATCCGCGCTCCAGTCCGACACTTGTACACTGTTATCGCACATGTGATGCCGAAAGTTCCTGTCCACTGGTTCCTTTTCCAGGCCAGGCCCCCGAATAGCCTGACTGCAATGTAGATGAGAATCGTCTGCCATGCAGGCACCCTGAGGATGGTCATGCCCTCCAGCATTATCCTGTCAGTGTCCCTCCGGGGGCGCTCGCCTGTCCAACGGCTGCGTTGCCGTACCTTCCTCTGCAGGGGAGGAATACCCGGAATATCCTGGGTATGGATGCAATATCGGTCATGAATCCCGTATCAGCGCGGGTACGGTCGCCGCTGTCCTCCATGCCCACATCGTAGCCCATGGAGCGGAGAATGACCCAGGTCCTGCCGTCCGAAAGCGGGGAGACTACCAGTGAACGTGTGAACAAGCTCATGCTGCCCCTCCTGTCCCGTCATGCATGAATATCCCGCGGGGTCGGGACCGGTCATGGAGAAATCCAGACGCAAGCAGCATCGGACAGAGTGGGCACCGCATTATTAATACATGCCGGCCATGCTCTTAAGCTGCGGGATTATCGGTCCTGGCTGTAGACTTGAATGATGCCGTCTACTTATATTACAAGTTCGCATATTCCTAACTACACCTGAAGAGAGGTTCTCTATGGACAAGACCAAGTATGTCTATTTTTTCGGAGGCGACCGGACTGAGGGAAACCGAGACCAGAAGCAGCTTCTTGGCGGCAAGGGCGCCAACCTGGCGGAGATGACCAGGCTTGGACTGCCCGTTCCTCCGGGATTCACCATTTCCACAGAAGCATGTGCCGCCTACTACCGCGAGGGTCAGACCGGTACATGGCCCACGGGTCTCGAGACCGAGGTGAAGGAGAAACTGGCCCAGCTTGAAAAGATCACCGGCAGGGAATTCGGTTCCGGTGATGAGCCGCTGCTGGTCTCTGTCAGGAGCGGCGCGGCGGTTTCAATGCCCGGAATGATGGACACCGTTCTCAATCTTGGTCTTAACGAGAGATCTATCCAGGCTCTCATTAAGAAGACGGGCAACCCCCGCTTCGTTTGGGATGCCTACAGAAGGTTCATCCAGATGTTCGGTGATGTGGTAATGGGAATACCTCACCATACCTTCGAGGAAGCCCTGGACGAAGTGAAGGACAACCGAGGGGTCGAACTGGACACGGAGCTTTCCACCGATGACCTGAAGGAAGTGGTGGACAGGTTCAGGAAGATCTACGACAGGGAGATAGGGAAGAAATTCCCCGACGACCCCTGGGAGCAGCTCAAGCTTTCGATCGACGCTGTCTTCGGGTCATGGAACAACAACAGGGCCATCCGTTACAGGGAGATCAACGCGATCACCGGCCTTGTGGGCACCGCCGTCAACGTTCAGACAATGGTCTTCGGCAACATGGGCGATGAGTCCGGTACCGGTGTGTGCTTCACAAGGAACCCGGCCAACGGCGAGAACAAGTTCTACGGCGAGTACCTGATGAACGCCCAGGGCGAGGATGTTGTGGCGGGTATCAGGACCCCCCAGCCCATATCGACCCTGCGGGATGTCAACGAGAAGGCCTACGAGGAACTGCTGGACATCAGGGAGAAGCTTGAGCATCACTACCTGGACATGCAGGACGTGGAGTTCACGATCCAGGAGGGCAAGCTCTACATACTCCAGACCCGGAACGGCAAGAGGACCGTGTTCGCCGCCCTCAACATAGCTGTGGACATGGTCCATGAGGGCCTCATTGATGACAGGGCGGCGCTGGGTCGCATACCCACAGGAAGCTTCAACCAGCTCTTCGCCCCGGTACTCGGCAGGGAGAGCAAGGGGAAAGCCCGTTACCTTACCACGGGTCTCAGCGCGTCCCCCGGAGGCGCCTGCGGCAAGGCCGTGTTCAACGCCGACGATGCCGAGGAGTGGGCTGCCAGGGGTGAGGATGTGATCCTGTGCAGGAAGGAGACAAGTCCCGAGGACATTGGCGGCATGTCCGCATCTAAGGGCATCATCACTTCCAGGGGCGGGATGACCTCCCATGCGGCTGTGGTTGCCAGGGGAATGGGAATTCCCTGTGTGGCCGGTGCCAGCGATCTCAGAGTGGATGCCGACTCGAAGAGTATTACCTGCGGCGAAGTGCTTATAAAGGAGGGCGATGTAATTGCCCTTGACGGTTTCACAGGCGAGGTCTTTGCAGGTGAAGTGAAGGTGAAACCCTCGGAGATACTCACTATTTCTTCGGGAGAAGGCGAACCAGGGGAATCAAGGCTCTACAAGAACTTCTCCCAGCTGATGGAGTGGGCCGACAAGTACAGAAGGCTCCGTGTCAGGGCCAACGCTGAGACCGTCAGGGACACACGGGTTGCCGTCAACTTCGGCGCCGAGGGTATAGGGCTCTGCAGGACGGAGCACATGTTCTTCGGGGACGAGAGGATAGTCTCCTTCAGGAAGCTCATCCTGGTTGCTGAAGAGGTCAAGAACCTCCAGTACCAGATATCCACCAGGGACGGGGACACTTCGGAGCTGGAGAATAAGCTGGCGGGACCCCTGGAGGATTACAACGAAGCGCTGAAGGAGCTCATTCCCCTGCAGAAGGGTGATTTCGCCGGGATATTCAGGGAGCTGGACGGCCGTCCGTGCACGGTCAGGCTGCTCGATCCGCCCCTTCACGAGTTCCTGCCCCATGACGAGGCCGGGCAGCTGGAGATGGCCAGGAACATGGGCGTGCCGGTGGAGAAGATAAGGAGCACCGTGGACAAGCTCCACGAGTTCAACCCCATGCTTGGTCACCGTGGCTGCAGGCTGGGTCTTACCTACCCCGAGGTATCAGACATGCAGGTCAAGGCCATAATGGAGGCTGCCATCGAGGTTAAGGCCGGGGGCGTCAAGGTCCTTCCGGAGATAATGATACCCCTGGTCGGTCACCCCGAGGAGCTTCGGATCGCCAGGGAGAGAGCCCAGAAGGTCATAGACGAACTCCTGGAGGAGAAGGGCCTGCCCCGCGACCATATAGACTACAAGATAGGTACGATGATCGAGATACCCAGGGCCGTTGTGGATGCAGCGAGGGTGGCTGAGTACGCCGATTTCTTCAGCTTCGGCACCAACGACCTGACCCAGATGGCCTGCGGTTTCTCAAGGGACGATGCCGGGGCCTTCCTGGACGACTACGTCAGAATGGGCATATATGAGGAGGACCCCTTCACCACCATCGACGTCAGTGGCGTGGGCCGTTTCGTGGAGATGGGAGTGAGGGAGGGAAGGAAAACGAAGCCCGACCTCAAGATCGGTGTCTGTGGTGAGCATGGGGGCGACCCCAAGTCCATCCGCTTCTTCAACAGCGTTGGGCTTGACTATGTCTCATGCTCTCCCTTCCGTGTCCCGGTGGCCAGGCTTGCCGCCGCCCAGGCGATAATCGAGGGGGAGAGCTGACAGGCTCTCCCGTCAAACTTATGGAGAGTGTTGCTGGCGAATGAACGGTAACGGGACCGTGCTGCTGGCTGACAGTGACTCCGGACTTCTCCAGGTCCTGGGGAAGGTCCTGAAGCTGGACGGCTTCGAGGTCATCGAGTGCTCGACCGGCATGGAGGTCATAGACAGGGCGGTTTCTTCCCCTCCGTCCCTGATCGCCTGCGGCTATTTCCTGCCGCTCCTGGACGGCCTCAAGGTCTGCCGATATCTGAAGAGGGAATCCTCGGTTTCAGGGGTTCCTTTCATCCTTCTGACCCCCGGCATCGATCCATACCTTCGCCAGAGGGCCGAGTGGGCAGGGGCCGACAGCGTTCGTGAGCTTCCTGTGAGGGCGGAGGATTTTCTCTCCCTCTGCAGGAGCCTTGCCTCATCCGCTCCTCCGCCATCAGTCAACGAGATAGCCAGGGCCAATCCTCCCGACAGGGAGTCCATCCTTGAGAAGCTCTGCGGGTACCTGGAGAACAGGGTGAACAGGCTGGAAGCCACATGGCACCTGACAGAGGAACTGGGCAGGACCATGAGCGTCCGGGAGATATTCAGAAGGATGGCCAACGGGATACTCACGGGGCTGAGCTTCGACAGGGTCTGGCTGTCCCGCTACCTCGACCAGACCGACGAGCTGGTCACGGAAGTAGCCAGGGGCAGGAACATGGGCGAAACAGCAAGTTCCGTTCATGTACGGGAATACGCAGAACTTCCGCTGGGGATTGCTATCAGGGAGATGGTGCAGGTGGTATCCGGCGACATGGACCTGCCCGACGAGAGGCTCTGGTGGGCTGGATCGTCCGACTATGTTGACACCCCCCTTATTGCAGCAGGCAAGCCCGTGGGACTCATAAGGTGTGACAGGTCCCTCACGGGCAGGAAGATAGAAAAGACCGACCTGGAGGCCCTGAGGCATTACGCCGCACATGCTGCCGAGGCCATTCTCAATGCCATGATCCTTGAGGACGTCACCGATGAGCGGGAGCAGATGTCGGCCATCATGAACAGCCTGGATTCCGGCATACTCGTGGTGGACAACGCCGGAGTGATACTCCAGGTGACCTCAAGAGTCGGGGAGCTATTCGGTAAGAGTATAGGGAACATGCGTGGGAAGAGCATCCGCGAATCAATGCCGATGCTGGTTTCCGGCAAGGATAATGCTTTTCTGATGGCACTGCAGGAAGAGAAGCAGGTTCTGAACCAGCCCGTTCACCTTGGAAAGGCGGGTACCCCGGACCTGGTCCTGAACGTTAGTTACCTGCCTTTCCAGAGAGCGGGGCATTTCGCCGGCATCGTCATCATGGCCAACGATGTCACGGAGAGTTACTCCCTGAGAGAGAGCCTGAGGAAGAAGAACGAGCAACTGGAGACAATTTCCGTTATCGGCAGTGAACTCAACTCCACACAGGACCTGGACAAGATCTGCAAGGAAGTGGTCAAGGCGCTCCGGAGGTTCTTTCCATCCGAGGCTGTCACAATGTTCCTGGCCGAGGGCAGCAGGGACAACCTCACCCCAAACTCAGTGAAAGCCGCCGCAACTGCAGGTTACGATCGTGAAACAGATCCGCAGGGGCTCATCATCAAGATAAGCGAGACCGCGGGACTTAGAAGTTCGGAGCCGGACGACAGCTACTCCCAGGGTGCAGTTGCCAGCGCCATCAACACCCGTAAGGCAGTCAATATCAAGCAGGTCAGGGAGGATCGTCGGTACGTGGAGAATCTTGCAGGGACCCGCAGCGAACTCTCGGTTCCCATGATAGTACAGGACAGAGTGGTCGGAGCCATTGATATTCAGAGCCCCGCTCCGGCAAAGTTCAACTCAGAGTCCGAGCGGACAGTCATAGCCCTCGCCAACCACGCAGCCACAGCAGTGGAGAACGCAATGCTCCACTCCAGGATACTCAGCCTGGCCCGGAAGGACAAGCTGACCGGCCTCGGCAACCTTCGCTACTTCGAGGAGAAACTGGACGACGAGTTCCGCAGGACCGACAGGTCCAACTTCCCCTTCTCCCTGATCATGATGGACATAGACGATTTCAAGCACTACAACGATTCCTGGGGCCACCTGATGGGCAACACCCTGCTCAAGACCGTGGTCAAGGCCATGGGCAACGCCATCCGCGAAGTGGACGTACTCATTCGCTACGGCGGCGAGGAATTCGTGTGCATCCTGCCCTTCACAGGCGAGCAGGAGGCTGCCGAGATAGCCGAGAGGATCAGGAAGAGGGTGGTTGAGTCATCCTACGTTATCCCCCATTCCGAGCAGCAGCCCCTGGGAATGGTGAGCATCAGCCTGGGCGTGTCTACATATCTCACAGACGTGGGCGACAGGAACATGCTCCTCAAGTATGCCGACCAGCGGATGTACATGGCCAAGCGCGCCGGCAAGAACAAAGTCGTCGCCCCCGCTCTGGGCAACTGCCAGTTCGCAGGCTGACCAATTACTTTCAATCCAGAGCTTTACTGTTCGAATCCCGCTTGGGGTACCAAAGTTCTAAATGCGTATCGCTTGGTCACCCCAAATCTGTAGTTACGAACTAATTGGTTGCTAAAGTTCGAAATGCGTCAACGATGGGGTACCATAGTCCGAAATGTGTATCGCTTGGTTAATTATGATCCCAATCGAATCGTTTAGCTCTCTATTTGCGTTCACATGAGTGATTCTATGCAGTTAACTCTAGGATCAAGCTTATGCTTGAGACGTGCTCTGCCGTTGCACCTGTCTGCAGCAATGGTTAAGTATTGCCAAGGGAGAAGCAATATGGTCATTATAATGGTTCTTCTGGGATTACTACTTTCCGATGGGGAAGAGACTGGAAACATATACGGTTTCGTTGACTATCATGGACATCCAATGATAGGAGCAACCGTTCTCATATCAGGAACCTCAATAGGTGCGATGACCGATGCTAATGGTATTTTCAGGATCGATGATCTAACCGTAGGTGAATATACCTTTGAATTCCGAATGGTTGGGTTTAAGAGTGAGACAATCGATGGTATTGAGGTCGAAGCGGGATCAACTATCCAGTTGGACGTGTCACTGTCCGTTGAGGATCCTCTCCAGTCCGACCCTGTGATCCTGATCAAAATATGAATCACACCGATTAGATCTGTATAAGTCTTTTGTACTATTGAAGCCATTTGTCCGGCAAGGTTTATATTCTTCGGTACAGCGAGAAGGTGCTAATCTCCGTTTTCTCCGCGTCGACCGGAGAAACCCTGTAGATACTACCTGATAGTGATCCTTCCCAGAGCAGGTTCTCTATTACTCTTGCCAGGAGCATATCGGAGAGCTCGGCGTGGTTCGAATAATGGTATATGCTCGCGAAATGGAACATGAGCA
>CAZXEF010000081.1:0-11480 GCA_964639605.1 uncultured bacterium
CGGCCTCTGCCTGAGCCAGGTCCAGCTTGTCATTCCGGAAATGGATCCCTACCCCCCTGCCGTCCTCTTCCCGGCAGAAAACGGGGAAGTACTCGGCTACTATTCCCCTCAATGGTGAGTTGGGGTTCAGGACCAGCCCCCCGTCATCTGTGCCGCGGTTCCTCATGAGTTCCCTGAAGAAGGGCTGTTCGTCCTCTGCGACGAAGACCTCGATACCGACCTTGCCCGATACTGCCGCAGCGATGTCGCATATGGTCCCGCCGTAGTCGAACCGTTCATGGTAGAAGTTCCGGACGAAACTGAGGTAAAGTCTTCCCACCGGTTCGTACTCCGGGATAAGTCTCATTCCGCTTCCTTACCCTTCCGGTGATAGGCAGTACCAAGGTCATGACTGCGGATCATCTTGAGCAGGCAATAGTTAATTTCAATACCAAGGGATGAGCATGCACTGTCCAGTTCATCCGACGAGAAAGTGAGTTCAAGCATGTCCTTCTCCGGAAGGATGAAAGGACGGAGAGCACCGATGACGGGTTTCAGGTATTCTTCAGGCTCATCCGCAACAAAGGGGAAGCACTCCGAATCCACCCGGCTGAATGCCTCGTAGGGAAGGTGTGCCGGACAGTACTTAATCATATGAGTCAATGGTCCCCTCCGATTGCCTGGAACGAACAGGTTGTTAATGCAAGTGCAACGGGATCCTCTGTACTCGCAAGCAATATGACCGGCTATCTGAACCGCTCGTCTGACCTTGTCTCGCGGACTCCCTTCCTGGCTTCCTCGAGCCAGCCGGTCCTGCAGCTGTCAACATTGTCGAATTCAGGGACGTAGGGTTTGATATCCAGCAGCGGTGTACCGTCAAGAATGTCAACATCGGAAATACTCAGGGTACCGCCCTCCATGCTATCCAGCCTGACCACCGAAATGCCTATGGGATTGGGCCGGCTTGGAGCCCTTGTGGCGAACAGTCCTCTCTCGGTGGGATCCATGAAGGGCCGGATCATCAGTCTCCATTCCCGGCTCCGATGGAAATGATACAGCAGAATGATATGCGAGAAGCCGTCCAGGTCACTGAGACCTTCGACAAAGCGCTGGTAAACCTCGACCGTGCCGTGGATCCCCTTCGCTCCTGCAGGCTGTATGGGCATCCCCTCCACCTCTTTGAAGGGGCTGTGAATTACACCGATGGGTTCGAAGCAAATCATGGCGGCCCTCCCGTCAGCAGGTGATCCATCAATCTTCCAGCCACAGTCAAATATACCAATACCCTGTTCTGTGAGGTCGAAAGACAGAACCTCATTTTATTCAAGATAATGGTATTGGGTAACTGGCCAGTAGTGACGTACGACCCCGAAGTACTGGTGCCCCCGACACGACTTGAACGTGTGGCCTACGGTTTAGGAAACCGCCGCTCTATCCTACTGAGCTACGGGGGCACCGGAAGAGCAATTATGTACTTTCACGTCTGATTAGTCAAATCCTGGGGCGTCTCGGCCAGGAGGTTCACTGAATCTCCGTCCGCGAAGAGCTTGCCCGCCGCCGTAGGCACTATCCTGGAGTCCACCTGGACCACCCTCCCATGTTCCAGCATTATCTTCAGGTACTCCCGGTCGATGACCACGCCCGTCTCCTTCTCGATGGCGTCCAGGTCCACGCCTCCGCAGCACCGGAGACCGAGCATAATCCTCTCCGTGGCCGTCTGCTCCCTCGTGAGAGACTCTCTGCCGGATACGGGAAGCTGCCCCTTGTCGAGACTGTCGATGTACGCCTCCACTGAATGCAGGTTCCAGCTTCTCAGGTTGATCCCGTCGTAACTGTGGGCGGAGGGTCCAAGGCCGATATACGGAGCCCGTCGCCAGTAGCTGCAGTTGTGCATGGAGGTGTGGCTGTTACCCCTGGCATAGTTGGAAACCTCATAATGAATGAACTCTTCCGAGGCCAGGATCTCGTCCGCCCGGAAGTACATGTCGGCGCATGCGTCATCATCGGGTTTGCTGAGTTCCCCCTTCTGCACGGATGACCACATGGGGGTCTCCTCCTCCAGGGTGAGCTCGTAGCAGGAGATATGCTCCGGTCGAAGCTCCAGTGCCCTGCGGAGGTCATCCTCCCATAGTTCCATGGACTGGCCCGGTACCCCGTACATGAGATCGATGGAGATATTCAAGAAACCGGCCTTCCTGGCTTCTTCGAAGCCCGCAACGGCCTGCTGCCCGTCGTGGATCCGTCCGAGGATCTGCAGAATGTCATCCTGGAACGACTGGATACCGATGCTCAGCCTGTTGAAACCTGTCCGTCTCAGATCTTCCAGCTCCCCCGGGGCGATGGTCCCCGGGTTGGTCTCAATGGTGGATTCCGAAATGCCGGATACGAATGCCACCCTTCCCAGCTCTTCCCTGAATTCCCTCCAGTAGGCCGGGGGAAGGATGGTGGGCGTTCCGCCTCCGATATACAGGGTCGACACCATCTTTCCATGGAGCCTCATGCGCAGCTCCGTGAGAAGGGCCTTCCTGAAACCGTCAGCCGCGTTCTGCCTGTACGGGACGGAACAGAAGCTGCAGTAACCGCACTTCTTCACGCAGAACGGTACATGGACATAAAGACCAGTCGGCATTTAGATCAGTACTTCCAGCGGGGGTCCTCGAATCTCTGTATCTCTATCTTGTAACCGTTGGGATCCTTCAGGAAACAGTGGTAGATGTTGAAATCCGGATTGAAGGCCGGCTCCTTCTCGAACTCAACCCCCCTGCTGCTGAGCTTCAGGAACCAGTCGTCGACATCCCCGGTCACAAGGGTAAGCACTACACCGTCCGGGGTACCCGTTCCGACCCTCCGGCAGAAGCCCAGGAAAGACCTCTCAGCGGTCCTGTAGATCCTGCAGCCGCCCTGATCCAGGACCATGGGGAGCTCCAGGACGTTCCCGTAGAAATCATCGGTCTTATCAAGATCTTCCGTATAGCAGAAAGTGATCATTGAATCGAACTCAGCTCTCATTTTTCCCACCATCCTCTGAGACCGGAATATTCAATCTCTGCAGAAGGTCAAGCAAGGGCCGGTAATGGCTCCCCTTCCAGTAGACCTTGCCGCATGCCCCACAGATGCTGA
Organism: uncultured bacterium; assembly: GCA_964639605.1. GTDB lineage: Bacteria > Fermentibacterota > Fermentibacteria > Fermentibacterales > JCC-6 > Aegiribacteria. The sequence continues at coordinate 3,100 of CAZXEF010000081.1, forward strand.
ACTCATCGTAGTATTTCCTCGTGAGCGGTTCGAGCCTGTCCAGGACCATTTCCTTGCTCACCGGTTCCAGGGAAGCTCCGCAGCCAAGGCATCTGGTGAAGGTCCTCACCGAGTCCCTCAGGTCCAGCCTGTCCAGTACTTCCCCGGCCTGTTCCTCCGGGTCCTGGCTGTGAATATAGCATCCGTGGGTCACTACGCTTCTCTTGAGGAGCATCGTATCCCTGGTCAGGAGGATCCTGTCCTCCTCGGCGGATATTCTAGCAAGGTCCTCGTCGGGCACATCCCCGGGAAAACTGGCATCGAATCCCAGCAGTCTGAGGATCAGGACAAGTTTACCCAGGTGCACGTCGAGTACGAACCTGGTCCTGCGCAGGGGTTCGGGGCGGAGCCTCACCAGGGGTTTCACATCCAGGCTCTCGAAGACGGGGTACAGGCATATCCTGTCCCCGTCCTCCACGGTGGCGTCCAGTCCCACGGACATGCCGTTCTTCAGGATCACGTCTATTTCAGTATGGGGTATGCCTGCGGATTCCACGAGGTGCTTCAGTGAATTGCCGCCGTTCATGGGATACTCGAAGCTCATCTGCCGCCGGTGTCTGGGCAGGAAATCGTTGAGTTCGGCGTAGGCCCTGATGGTTACTGAACCCGTTCCGCCGACTTTCCCATCATCGGATCCGGCCATGTAAGGTCCACAGGTCATTGATGCACCTCCTCCGGCGAAAATGGAGCCGAAAAGGGCCCGTGTCCAGATGCGGCCGTTCCTTCGGATGCATGTGACGGATATGGACCTGATGAAGCTCTGTATGACCTCCGAAAGCTAATCCTCGCGACGGAGGACGGCCAGGAAAGCCTTCTGCGGAATAGCTACGCTGCCCACCATCTTCATGCGCTTCTTGCCGGCCTTCTGCTTATCCAGCAGCTTGCGCTTCCTGGTTATGTCACCGCCGTAGCACTTCGCTGTGACATCCTTGCGAAGGGCCGTGATGGTCTCCCTGGAGATTATCTGCCCGCCGATGGCTCCCTGGATGGGTATCTTGAACTGCTGGCGCGGGATCTCATCCCTGAGGTTCCTGCATGCGTTCATGGCCCAGGGACGGGCTCTGTCCCGGTGCACCACCATGGACAGGGCTTCCACCTTCTCGTGGTTGACCAGTATGTCCACCTTGACCAGGTCGGAAGGTCGGTAGTCCTCTATCTCGTAGTCGAAAGACCCGTAACCCTGGGTGACGGACTTAAGCTTGTCGTAGAAATCGTAGACAACTTCACCCAGTGGAAGATCCGCCGTTATCTCCACCCTCTTCTTTCCCACATAGAGGTTCTTGTAGTTATCTCCCCTCCTGTCCAGAATGAGTCTGGTTACCGGGCCTATGTAGCGGTCGGGCATTATTATGGAAGCCTTGATGTAAGGTTCTTCTGTAAGTGCTATGCCCGCCGGGTCAGGGTAGTCCACCGGGTTGTCCACCATGACCACCGAACTGTCCGTAAGGGTCACCCTGTACCTGACAGTGGGAGCGGTAAGGACCAGGGCAAGGTCGAACTCCCTCTCGAGTCTCTCCTGGACCACCTCCAGGTGCAGAAGCCCCAGGAAGCCGCAGCGGAAGCCGAAACCCAGTCCCACCGAGGAAACCTTCTCGTAGATGAGGGAGGCATCGTTCAGTTTCAGCCTCTCCAGGGCGGCGGCCAGGTCCTCGTAATCCTCCGATGTTACGGGGTATATGGAGGAGAAGACCACGGGCTTGACCTCCTCGTACCCCGCCAGAGGATTCTTCGCGGGCGCTTCGAAGGAAGTCACAGTGTCTCCGGAACGCACGTCCTCAACCGTCTTGATGCCGGCGATCATGTAGCCCACCTCACCCGCGGACAGCTCCCCGCAGGGTTCCCGCCTTATGCCGAAGTGGCCCACTTCCTCCACGGTATACTCCTCGCCGGCAGCCATCATCAGTATCTCCTGGCCTTTCCTCACCCTGCCCTCCACCACGCGGAAATAGACCACCACTCCCCTGTACGGATCGTAGATGCTGTCGAACACCCTGGCTCGGAGGGGAAGGTCGTCCCTGACCGCAGGGGCCGGGATCTTTGCCACGATTGCCTCGATCAGATCAGGCACCCCCTCCCCGGTCTTGGCCGATATGCAGACCACGTCGTCCACATCCATTCCCAGCTCGGCCTCTATCTCGCCCATCACTTCCAGCACGTTGGCCGAAGGAAGGTCTATCTTGTTGATCACAGGTAGTACGGTGAGGTTCTGTTCCATCGCCTTGTACAGGTTGGCCACCGTCTGGGCTTCCACCCCCTGGGCGGCGTCTATGACCAGCAGTGCTCCTTCGCATGAGGCCAGGGCCCTTGAAACCTCGTAGGAGAAATCCACATGCCCCGGAGTGTCTATGAGGTTCAGCTCGTACTCGCTTCCGTCCCTGGACCTGTAGTTCATTGTGACGGCCGTGCTCTTTATGGTTATCCCCCGCTCCTGCTCGATCTCCATGGTATCGAGCATGAGGTCGTGGAATTCCCTGTCGGAAACGGTTCCCGTGGCCTGCAGAAGCCTGTCGGCAAGTGTCGACTTGCCATGGTCTATGTGGGCTATGATGCAGAAGTTCCTGATATGCCTGGGCAATTCTCCTCCTTTGCCGGAAATGCTAATATGATTGGGTAATGAGATGATTCCAAAAAGGGAGGAAACCAATTGGACTTCGAACCGAACGAGCATCAGCTTGTCAGGGACTGCAGTATCGGTACCGGAACCAGGGTCTGGAACTTCGTGAACCTTTACGGCTGCACCATCGGCCGGGACTGCATGGTGGGATGCTTCACGGAGATACAGAAGGGTGTTGTGATAGGCGACAGGACAAGGATCCAGAGCCACAGTTTCGTCTGTGAGATGGTGGAGATAGGAAACGACTGTTTCATAGCCCACGGAGTCATGTTCATCAACGACGTCTACCCTCCCCAGCCGGATCCCGCGGACTGGAAGGGGACCGTCATCGAGGACGGTGTCAGCATCGGCTCCAATGCCACCATACTTCCGGTGAGGATAGGCAGGGGGGCCATCGTTGGGGCCGGGGCCGTGGTCACCAGGGACGTACCGCCTGGAGCCGTGGTAGCGGGGAATCCCGCCAGGGTGCTGAGGCACAGGGGAAACAGGAGCGGGGTGAGATAATGAAGATCTGGCTGTTCCTTGCGGTCTGGGTGCTTGCTTCACTGTCTGCGGGTTTCATCGGTTCCAGGTTCCCCCCGGGGGAATGGTACGAAGCCCTTGAAAAACCCTCTTTCAACCCCCCGGGGTGGGTCTTTGCCCCTGTGTGGACCCTTCTTTACGTACTGATGGGCATAGCCGCATGGCTGGTCTGGAAAGAACAGGGCTTCTCCCCCGCGGTCATCCTGTTCATCTCCCAGCTGGTGCTGAACGCCCTCTGGTCCTACCTCTTCTTCGGAGCCAACAGACCAGACCTCGCGTTCTTCGAGATAGTTGTGCTGTGGGTGCTGATACTGCTTACCATGGTACTCTTCTGGAAGGCAAGGACGCCGGCTGGGGCGCTGCTTGTGCCGTATCTGCTGTGGGTGAGCTTCGCTTCGGTACTGAACTTCTCCCTGTGGAGGCTCAACACCTGAGCATACGGACGGTATCATGAGGAAGGGGGCGGGAGAGATCCCGCCCCCTGTTCTTTACGGGAGACTGCCGCTACCAGGTCTTCTGGAAACTGTACTGGATCCTGATGATCCCGGCGCCGTCCGGGGGAGCCGGCAGGTCCAGACCCTCCAGCACTTCGCATAGCTCATCGTCCAGGTCGCCGTCCAGCCCGGCTCCGGAGACTGAAACGGAAGTAACGTTCCCCGAAGAGTTCACGGAGACCTCGAAGGTCACGGTCCCCACGGGCCAATCATTGGCATCCTCGATAGTATCTACGAAAGCCTGGTATACCTGTTCCAGGTCCTCCGCCATCTCCCTGGCGGCCGTGCGCACCACCGAGGGGAGAAGACCAAGGGTCGGAGAGGCTGATACATTGTTCACCACTGCCACCCACTGCGTGTCGTAGCCGCCTTCGTAGTAGTAACCGCCGTCGATGTCCTGGCAGCACTCCTCGCAGGAAACAATGCCGCTGTTGCCGTAGCCGGAGGTGGTCTGTGACATGGAGGGGGAGGCAAGGGACCTGGCTGCGCTGGCGCCTCCCATGGAGTGCATGACGCCGGAAGCGTCGTACTCAGAGCCGAAGACGCCTTCGTAGGATACTCCATCGGGCATGTTCACCGGTACCTGGACCCTGATCGGCTCGCCGCTGTCCGGGTCGGTGCGCACCTCTTCGGAGACGGCGACGAATGCCGTGTACTCGCTCATTATCTGGTAGTCCAGGGCTGTGTCGGTTATCTCGTCTACGATGTCCTGGTTCTGGGTGATGTAGCCGTAGCTGTCGTACATGTCCCTGGTAAGGTCATGTATCTTGTTCCTGGCCCACAGGGTCGCAATGACGTCGTTGGCTTCCTGCCTCGCAGGAAGGTTGACGTCCAGCTCCTGTGACCACCTCTGCCCGGCCACGGTTCCCGAGAGACGGACGGTCTCCGTGCCCGAGCCGTCGTACTTGCCCACGATGACAAGGGGCTCTCCCGCATAGAGGTCGGGTATCCTGGAAGGGTAGATATCGTGGACTTCGAGGTCTCCCCAGTCGATGTCGATACCGACGAGGTACGGGTCGTTTATCTTAGCGTAGATGTCGGCCACGGCTTCGTCGGGGTCCTCGTTGAGGCCCACATAGTAAGCGTGACCCCTGCCCTCCTCGGCCAGGCCCTCGATGAGGTACCTGTTGGGGCTGGAGCCTACGCCCACGCTGAACAGCCTGGTGTTCTCTCCCATGGTCGACTGCAGCTCGCCCAGTATCTCCGCCTCGTTGCCTATGAACCCGTCGGTTAGGAAGATGACGAACCTCATCCTCTCGGGATCCTCGGGGTACCCGATGGCGGCCCTCACACCCTCTATCATCATCGTGCCGCCGGTTCCGCTCATGGCGTTGATATAGGCTATCCCCTGCTGGATGTTCGCCTCGGTGTTGGAAAGCGGTGCCCTGGACATGCTGCTGGCGGTCTCGCTGAACCTCATTATCTGGAAAGTGTCGTGAGGATTCATCCCGGCCACGAACTGGCGGACGGTCTCCTTGGCCACATCCATGGGCTGACCGCTCATCGATCCTGAGCAGTCCACCACGAAGAACATCTCCTTGGGCGTTATCTCATCAACTGCTATATCGGCGTCGGGCTGGAGTATGAGCATGAAGTGACCGCCCATTTCACCGTTGTGGGCTATCACTCCGCTCTGGATCCTGTCCGAGGCCGTGGTGTACCTGAAGACGAAATCCCTGTTGGGTATCTCTCCCTCGTTCTCGAGCTCCACTGTCACGGTGCCGTTCCAGCTGATTCCCGTGTCCACCTCGTGGTTCAGGGATTCGTAGCTCTGAATGGCCACACCGGGATTCAGGTTGAGCCGCAGGTCTATGTCATAGCCGGCCCTGGTCCCCTCGGGAACGATGGGGGGTGTAATACGGTCGGCGTCCTCTACAGAAGTGGCCACCTGGTACATGTCGAACACTGTACGGATGATATCACCGGGTGGGACGAACCTCGGTCCCACGACCATGGGGAACACGATCTCGTACTCCCCGTCGTCGTATTCCACCGGCGCAACGTAGCTTATCTCTATTACGATGCTGTCTCCGGGAAGGATGTTGCCGACGCTCTGGGTGAAGATGTTGGGTCTCTCCTGCTCGAGCAGACTGGCGGTCTGCCCCGCCGCTATGGCGTCGTTGTAGATCTGCTGCGCCAGCTGGCGTTCGTGTATCTTGCCCTCGATGAGCCTGTCCCCTATCCACATATTCATCCGGTCCACGGCGCCGCTCTGGGGGAGGGGAAAGGTGTAGACCGCCTCTATCACCTGGTCGTAGGGATTCCCGTAGACCTGCCTGACGGTTGCCCTCTGAAGGTTCCCGCTCACGTCGATGACCACATAGGTGTGCTCCAGGGGAAGGTCCCCCACCACACCCTCCTCCCCGAGGACCTGCATCCTGCCGCTGCCGATGTCATCCACCGGCTGGGCCATGCAGAGAGAGGAGACAGTCAGGAGCATCACGGCTGTCATTAGCTGCTTGAACATTCCATACCTCCATGCTGGTTTGATTTCTGTTTCCGGTTCTGATACATATGACCGGATGCAACTATTCCATAAGCAATGGAGGAGTCAGCTGCCGGTGCGGTCCGGAGATCAGTCCAGTATGGTGGCCAGCCTGCTGTTAATGTAATCGCCCCTTCTTGCGGAGACGATATAGACCCCCGCGGGGACCCTGCGGCCGGATTCGTCGGTGCCGCTCCAGCTGACTCTGCCGGGGGAATCCAGTACGGTATGCCAGAGTAGCCTTCCGGAGATGTCGTGGACGGAGACCTCGGCGGAGCCTTCCTGGAAGTCTACGAAGAAGGCCACAGGGGCGTCCCGGGTGGCCGGATTGGGGTAGGGAGCGGAGATGGTGAAGGGGGTCGGAGGCACGGGTGTCACGCTCTCGGCCCTCATGACCCTGAGGGCGGGGTCCATGAACGCGGAGTATGAAAGGAGACTCTGGAAGGTTCGGTCGTATCCGCCCTCCATGAAAGGTATACGCAGGTCCTTTGCAGTGGCGAAGGCCTGGCCCAGGCTGGGCACATGATACCGGAAGACCTGCCTGGCAAGGTCGATGCACATCCATTCGCTGGCGCCGAGTGAAGGCCAGTAACCCTCCCATCCGTAGCTGACGTTGAACATCACCGCGGCACCGCCGCCGTAGGGGTTCTGGAGAAGCGCTTCCGCGCAGCTCTGATGTCCTATGTAATTCGCCGGATGACAGGCGATGCTGGTATGTATCCCCGCCTTCTGCCCGTTCCTGAGGCTGTCACTGGCTATCCAGCTGGTCATCATCGCCAGGGGAGGTTCGCTCCACCAGATCCCGGTGTTCGTTCCATGACCTGCGTAGTGGTTCCATGCGGTCCCTCCGCTTATTACCGCAATGTGCTCCGTGAAGCCTCCCCCGGGGAGTTCCTCGTAGAACTTGTGAACGTCCCAGTAGGAGGGCAGCTCCACGGCGATCGAGTCGCAGCCCCTGTCGGACGTGTACCCTATTTCCTCGAAGAGGACCGCACCGCATAGAACCGCGGTGCTCCGCCAGTCTCCCTGGGGGGGTGAAGCCTGGTAGGTCAGGCTCTTCTGGACGAAGACCCCGGCCTGCTCCGGAGTGGAGAAGAGCCCCCGTCCGAGCAGGACATCGGCGTAGAGGTCGAGGTCGTCGTCAGGCTGGCCGTAATCTCCGTCACCGTTCCCGTCCCACGTGCCGTCGAGGTCCGCGAAGTAGAGGTCCACAGGAGCAGTGTCCGCGTAACCCTCGCAGAAGATGTACACCATCCTCACCGGCAGAAGAGTCTCGTCACCGGCCAGAAGCACATAGACCGTGCCATGGTTCTCATACCTGTCCCTGATGAAGTTCCTGAGCCTCTCGGCGTCGTCGCCGCCGGGGAAGGAGGCGAGTATGTTCTGGATGTATGCCGTCTCCACCGTGAGGCCGCGTTCGTGGTGGAAAGCGCCCAGAGGCTGGAGGGCTTCGCCGCAGGAGCTGTCGCATACGATGAGATACTGGGAATCCCCACCCTGCAGCGGTACTTCCGGGGTGGACTGCCCGGGGAACAGCGAACCGGCAAGGGCATCGGTCCTGGACCGGGCCATGTCCCTCTGACCGCATGTCAGCGCCGCGGGTGGGCCGTCTTCCCATTGGACGGTCACGTCCATCCTTGTTATGAGGCTCAGGGAACCGGTGGAGGGCACATACTCCCATGGCTGGACCAGGCAGGAAGCCACCGTTGTACCCGTGAGGCTTCCGCTGTGGGAGCCGATGATGATATCCCGAGGCCAGGGGGAATCCGAGGAATAGACCAGAGGGTCGGCAATGCGGTAGACCGGAAGGCCGGAGTCCAGAGGTCTCAGTTCCGCGGCGGGGAGAATGAGAAGCCCGGAGGTCACCATCTCTTCCCTCTCCAGCGCCACGGCGCTGAAGGTTACGCTGCGGGCTCCTTCAGGCAGCAGGAAGACCTGGGGAGCCGCGGGCAGGAGCGGAGTCCCTGGGGCTCCCCTCTCCTCGAAGCCGCCGCCCTCCACCACGGACCATCCATCCAGGGCACCGAAGCTGAAGGCCGAAGGGCGATACTCCACGGTCCTGACCATGGAACCGCCCATGACGGGCAGACATACAAGAAGAAGGATAAATGGAACCAGGGTTCTCAAGTTCGGTCACTCCCTTACATCAGGCTTGTCGTGAATATATTACATACTGAGAGGATTCGTTCCCGCCGCTGAACCGTGAGTATTGGAAGGTGTGTGCATT
>CAZXEF010000082.1:0-11452 GCA_964639605.1 uncultured bacterium
TTGCAGAAGCAGGTCGAAGAAGGATAGATACATGCGGAGCCGAAAAGGAGGGAACTGCCGTACCTCTGATTCCAGTAGGGATCCTTGAACCTGTCATCGTCCGGCATCTGCACGGCGCTGCCGAATACTCTGTCAAGCATGGAAAGGCTCCTGATGTCACAGCTTCTCAGACCCCAGACCGCGATCGGCCTTTCCGGGACCTCTTCTGTCTCGATGCCGTTCCTGCCGTATCTGAAAAGCGTTTCCGACGGGGGAAAGAATATTTCCTTCGGAGACATGTCCGTGACGAGGACATCGGTGTCGATCATCCCGGCCGAGTCAATAATGGCGAAACCGGTCCGTCCAGAGGTGCGCACGGGAGCGTACGTGCTGTATTCCATACCGAGCAGCCGGATGAACTCGTCAAATCTGCTTTTGTCAAGTCTGTACATTCCGGTTACCCCATTATGAATTCCTGTTTTTCGTCTTCACGATATTCCGCCATCACCGGTCTTCCGCTGATACTGATCCCCGCAGTATCACCGAATCTTTCCTTAATCTCCTCCGCTGTCTTTCTGTTGAGCAGAAGCAGGTCGATGTCCATCGGGCAGGCTCGTGCACAGGCTCCGCATTCCACGCATCTCCCCGCCACGTGCAGGTTCCTGATCAGGTGAAAGATCACCGTATCGGTGACGTCACAGGTGTTACCGATCCACTGAGGATCGTTCTGATCAACGAAGCACTCGCTGCAGTAACAGGATGGGCATACATTCCTGCAGGCGTAACAGCGGATGCATTTCTCGTATTCCTTCCTGGTCCGCTCCCATCTCTGGGCGGAGGAGAGCGCCTCGACCTCATCGAGCTCTTTTCTTCTGTTTTCGTTGCTGACCTCTGATCTCGCGACCCCGAGAAAGATGTCGTACTCCGTGGCATCCGGATGAATGCATGTGAGGCATGAGGAACTCAGGACATCGCTGCGGTCAAGAGTGATACTGTAATCAGCTCCTTTTACGGTTACCGAATCTCCATCCTCGATCACCTCGGTTACCTGTTTCCCGCCGGTTTTCTTCCTGATCTTCTTTCCGTCGATCACTCCGTTGCACGGAACTCCGACTATCACCACCCTGTCGCGCTGGACCTGGTTCTCCTGAATGTTCAGGACCAGCGATCTCGCGTCGCAGCCCTTCACCGCTATCCCTACTCTTTTCCCACGGAACTGCCTTGAATCCTTTGTGAAATAAACTGAGAGGTTATTGCCGCATCTGGGGTCGAAGATCGCGCGGTCAGCCTGACTCTGATCAGTTATGAAAAGAGGCGTGGAAGACATCGGCAATGATCCTTCTTCCCATGCGATGAAGAGGTCTACCTTATCTTCGGAAAAGAGCTCTCTTATCGTCTCTCTCAGCTTTGCGGTCACACTCATGCTTTCTTCACAATTCTCTTGGAAGGACCTAGTTTCCTCACGTCTTCGATCACCTTGGTAACCACTGTTGCGAACCGTTCCCCCTCACCGGCCGATATCCACGAGAACTGAACCCTGTCCGGTTCTATCCCAACGAACTCCAGCAGAGGTTTCAGGATCGCGAACCGCCTTCTGGCAACATAATTTCCGGAAATGTAATGACAGTCACCCGGATGGCACCCTGAAACGAGAACACCGTCAAAACCCGCCTGAAGGCTCTTCAATATGAAAAGGGGGTCCACCCTGCCCGAGCACGGGACCCTCACGACTCTTATGTTGGGCGGGTACTGTATCCTGGAAACACCTGCCAGATCGGCCCCGGCGTAGGAACACCAGTTGCAGAGAATCGCCAGTATCTTCGGCTGCCATTCGCTCATCAGTTGACTACTCCTTCCGCAGTCTCCCGGACAAGAGAATTGAAAACGGAGAACAGCTGAGTATTGCTGAACCCGCGAAGATCCAGGGCACCGCATCTGCATGATGCAACGCATGCGCCGCAACCCTTGCACAGCGCATCGTTGACCACAGCGACCTGCTCTTCAGGGTCGACTTCTATGGCTGAATAGGCGCATACAGCCTGGCAGTAGCCGCAGCCGGAACATCTGTCCCGTCTAACCTCTGCGATGGTTCCCTCGGCAAGGATCGATTTCTTCCTGAGGAACGTGAGAGCTCTCCCGGCGGCAGCCCTGGCCTGCACCAGGGATTCGCTCATGTCCTTCGGTCCGTGAGCCAGGCCGCATACGAAGATACCCTCGGTGGCAAAATCAACGGGACGGAGTTTTACGTGAGCCTCGAGGAACATCCCGTCAGCATTCAGCGGGACTTTCAGCATCCGGGCCAGCTTCAGGTTCTCGGGCAGAGCGTCAATGGCTGTAGCCAGAACGAGCAGATCGGCGTCTATCACCACTTCCTTCTCGAGTACCGGATCAAGAACAGTGACCCTTACTCTGCTGTGGGGATCTTCAGGATCTATCATCTCCACGGTGGGTTTGGAATCGGGCGTATACCTGAAGAACAGCGCTCCGCTGTCCCGGAGTTCTGAATAGTACTCCTCCGCAAAACCGTAAGTCCTCACGTCCCTGACCGCAAAGTAGATATTGGCCCTTGGCTTCCTCTTTCTCAACTGGAGAGCATTCTTGACCGCTTTGCTGCAGCATATGCGGCTGCAGAACATGCGGCCCTCTTCCCTGGATCCGACGCACTGGATCATTACTACTTCCTTGAGCCTGCCTCCTGGGAAGGAACCATCATGAAGCATCCTTTCGAATTCCTTCTGCGTCACCACCCTCGAGGAACTGCCATACTGGTACTCTCCGGTCTCATGCTCCTGTCCGCCGGTTGCCACGATCACGGCGCCATGGCTCAGTTCTTCCAGCTCTCCCGAATCGTTTATCAGTTTAGTGCGAAAATTCCCCACGTATCCTGTTATGTCCTCTATTGATGCTTTCCTGAATACTTTTATCCTGCTGTGATCGAGAACCCGGTCGATCAGCCCGGAAAGGAACTCCTGCGGATCGGAATCGTCAAAATTGAAGAAGATGTCCCTCATGTTCCCCCCGAGATCCTCCTCCCGCTCCACAAGATAGACATCGTGCCCCGCATCAGCTATCGACAGAGCCGCCGACATCCCTGACAGTCCGCCTCCGATGACAAGCGCCTCCGGATCGATCTCAATAGGCAGTCTTTCCAGGGGCGTAAGTCCTCGCGCCTTGGCTACCGCCATCTCTACCAGGTCCTTTGATTTGCACGTGGCCAGTTCAGGTTCATCCATATGAGCCCATGAACACTGGTCGCGGATATTCGCCATCTCGAACAGGTAAGGATTGAGCCCTGCTTCACTGATGGTCTGGCGGAACAGAGGTTCATGGGTCCTGGGGGTACAGGCTGCGACAACCACCCTGTTCAGGTCGTGCTCGGCCACACGGCTCTTTATGGTTTCCAGGCAGTCGGTGGAGCAGGCGTAAATCACGTCCTCGGAATGCTCCACGTTCGGAAGACCGGCAGCGTATGCAGCTACATCCTTTACATCAACTACTCCCGCTATGTTGATGCCGCAATGACATACAAAGACACCTATCCGCGGCCGTTCACCGGTGACATGCTTCTCAGGTACGGTCCCGTCGCCTGCGGAGGGTTCGTATCTAAACGCATCGAGATATTCCACCGCCCCGGCGACAGCTCCGGATGCGGAGACCACGGATTCCGGAATGTCCTTCGGACCGTTCATCGCGCCGCAGACGAAAACACCGTCCCGTGTCGTGTTAAGAGGTCTGAAGGTATCCGATCTGCAGAAACCGAACCTGTTGAGCCCGATATCAAGGTTCTCGGACAGCTCCCTGCTTCCGATCCGTGGCTGAAGACCTATGGACAGCACTACCATATCGAATTCCCTGTGTTGAATGTCACCGTTCTCGAAGGTATACTTCAGTTCGAGGTTCCCGTTCCTGAGTTCCCTTACTTCGGCAACCTTGGACCTCACGAACTGCACACCGTACTGCTTCTGAGCCTTTTCGTAATACTTGTCAAAATCCTTTCCGAAGGCTCTTATGTCCATGTAGAAGATGGTGGCGCAGAGGTCCCTGTTGTGCTCCCTCGCAATGATGGATTGCTTTATGGCGAACATGCAGCAGGCCGAAGAGCAGTAATTCCTGTCAATGCTCATATCCCTTGATCCTACGCATTGGATGAAGGCTATGTTCTCGGGAGCCTTGCCGTCGGATGCCCGGGCCACGTGCCCGCTGAGGGGTCCTGATGCGGAAAGCATTCGTTCGAATTCCAGAGATGTTACGACATTGCTGTAGCGGTGATAGCCGAAATGACCGAAACCTATCGGATCGAAGGGATCGATCCCGGTTGCGAGAATGACCGCATTCACGTTCAGCTCTATTTCCCTGTCCCTGTCCTCGTAATTGATCGCTCCGGTAGGGCATACCTTCTCGCACAGTCTGCAGACACCTTTCGTAAGATACAGACAGTGCTCGGCATTGATGGTGTACTCCGAAGGAATGCTCTGCAGAAAATACCTTGAGATGGCTTTTGTCTTTCGAAGCCCTTCATCGAAGATATCATCGATCTTGACAGGGCATTTCTCTTCGCAGAGCCCGCAGGATACGCATTTAACGGGATCCACATACTTCGCCCGTTCGACCACCGTGCACCGGAAATCTCCCGGGGTACCGGCTATCTTCTCAAGGCTGGACTTGATATGAAGTGTTATGAGAGGGTGTCTTGCGCACTCGCTCATCTTCGGGGACAGTATGCACATCGAACAGTCGTTGGTGGGAAACGTCTTGTCCAGCTGGGGCATTCTGCCGCCGATGGTCGGAGTCCCTTCGACCAGATGGACCCCCACACCCATCTCGGCAAGATCAAGTGACGCCTGTATCCCGGCGATACCGGCACCAAGCACCAGAACGGAATTCCTGTTCTTCTTCACAGAAAAATACTCTTTCTTGCCGGATTCTCACCGAGCAGCTTGATCTCTTCGGTGAATTCATTGGCGATCCTGGCGAACTTGGGTCCTTCCGACGCTGATATCCAGGAAAGCTTCAGTCTGCCGGATTCCAGACCCAGCGATTCAAACACTTCCTTGACGATCGCGAACCTTCTTCGAGTGTGGTAATTACCGGTCTCATAATGACAATCCCCAGGATGACAGCCTCCGAGAAGCACACCGTCCGAACCGCTGAGAAAGGCTTTCAGGAGAAAGACCGGATCAACCCTGCTGGAACACATCACCTGAATGGGTATGATGGATGTCGAGTACTGAAGCCGGCTGGTACCAGCCAGATCAGCACCGGTGTATGAGCACCATTTGCAGAGAAAACTCGTGATCCTCGGTACGAATTCCTTATTCATATTCCTCTCCGTAGCATCAGGACAGACCGCTCACCGGACCTATCCGAGATCGGAAAACTCCTCCTCCTTGAATACCATTACGGGAATCTCTTCTTTCAGGGACCTTCCAGGGACGTAATCGAAAAGGGAAGCCGTTCTCTCTCCTGTCCGGCTGAATACCGCGGCAACAGGTATTCCCACCGGACACACATCCGAGCACATACCGCAGCCCACGCAGGAGAAACTCATATGCGTCAGCCTTCCAAGATGGAACATCACAGTATCGGCAGGCAGCCTCAGTGCACCTTTGCGGCTGAGGTGCTCTTCAAAATAGGGCAGGTTGTAGTCAAAGTTCATCGACTCGAAATCACAGAGGGCGCAGTAGCAGATAGGACATACTCTGCTGCAGCCGTGACACCCGACGCACTTTCCGAAAACGTTCAGGAGACCGTCGAGTCCCGAGCAGTCATTCTCCATGGACGTGAAGAGTCTGTCCCTCTCCTTTTTTCTCGCTGCGGCTGTTCTGTCCAGAGAAGAGGGATCGAAGACACGGTCATCGCGGTTGCCCTTGAATTCCTTGAGCGCTTCCTCTGCCTTTTCACTGCCGAGATAGAGAACACAGCCTTCACCGGGTCTTTGAGTAGCTGCAGCGGACAGCAGTATATCGGAATCCATGGGGATGAAATGCTGACAGGCTTTACAGGTGTCCCGTACGCTGGACGGTATCTCACCCATTGAAGAGACCTTTTCGTATTTGGGCAGCAGTTCGTCCATACTGCCATCGGCCGCCTGTTCAAGGGGAAACACACCACTGCACGTATGGGAAATGGTCAGAACGTTCTCCAGGGAACCCTGTTCCCGTTTTACACGTTCGATCAATGCCCTCAGTTCACAGGGTTTGAGGACCGCGGCAATCCGCTTCCCGGAGAGCGACAGAGACGAGAGCTCCTTCCCGGCGTTGACTGTCATCACCGGCGCAAGGGGTTCAGCTTCGCCGAGGTTCCCCGAATCCGAGATCAGAGCAAGGTCCCATGCCCCGGTTTCCGGTATTCTGCGCATTGTCAGCACTGAATCGACCTTATCCGAATCAAGAAGATATCCCAGAAGATCCTTCAGTCCCATCGATGCGCTTTTTTCCATAGAGATGCTACTCATGGGACGCAGCCTCCGATTCGGCATCCTTTACCATGTCATGTACTCCGTCGAGCTCGGTCTTCAGGAACCTCCTGAGCGGGAGGGCTTCTCCATCACTTTTCCCGGCTTTGTATTCGAATGTCCGCTGTGTACGCTCAGCGACGAAGCTGAAAACATCCGCAACAGGTATGGATACGGGGCAGGCATCGGAACACTGTCCGCAGGACACGCAGGAAAGGCTCATATGAGCCAGTCTGCCGGTATGGAACATTATCCTGTCAGGAGGAAGCGAGATCCCTCCCCGCTTCTCCGCTGCAGTCATGAGGGCCTCGGGATCGTTTCCGGACACCTCCGAATCGAAGTAGCAGAGTCTGCAGTAGCATATCGGACAGGCGCTCTGGCAGTTGTGGCACCCGATGCAATTGGAGAAAGTCGCCAGCATGCCGTCAAAACCACTGATTCTCTTCTCTGTTTCCCTGAAAGTCTCTTCACGGGTCGCGGCTCTTTTTTCAGCAAGCCTGGATATCTCGGCCTTCCATTGCGGTAACAGTCCCTCTTCTTCCTCAAGGTTCAGGTCTTCAAGCAGGGCTCTGCCCGCGGGACTTCCGGGAACCACAAGCATTCTGCCGTCCTCGATACCGAAGTATCCGAAATGAATGTCTGCGTCCACCATGGAGAAATCCATGCATGTGGAACACGTGCTCCTTACGTTTCCGGAAGGTTCACCACGGCTTCTCATGTCGCTGAAAGAAGAGTCGCATGAGGCCGGGTCGCTGACGTAATCCTCCAGCTTGACGGCACCGGGACAGTCGTAGCTGGCCAGGATCAGGTTTTCGGTATTGACCTGGCCCAGCTTTGAAAGCTCGATGCCTGCCCTTATCTCGCACGGACGCATGAGAGCGATGACTTTCAGGTTTCCCCTTTCCTTTCTTGTGAGGCTTCGCAGAGCCTTGCCGCCCTGCACCGGCATCGTTGCGGGGAAGGGAACCGCTTCCTTCAGCAGCGAAACATCGCTGAACAATATCCACGCGAAGGAATCGCCTGAAGGTACTCTGAAGGGAAGTATCAGAGCGTCAGCCTTTCCTGATCCGATCACGTGTCCCAGGAGTTCAAGGACCGATCCTTCAGGCCCGTTCTCGACCCGCAGCATGTACGGAGTTCCGGCAGCAGCGTCCATCCGGTCTTCCTCTCCTGAAATCATCTCAGAGCCTCGTCAACCTCGCGATAAAGCTGCGTATTCGTGAAGTGCTTCGTTCTCAGTGCTCCCGAAGGACAACTGCCGAAGCAGTTGCCGCAGCCCCTGCATATCGCTTCGTTGACCACTGATACACCTTTTGATTCGTCGGAGTAAATTGCTCCGTAGACACATACTTCCAGGCAGTTGCCGCATCCCGTGCAGTAGGCCTCCAGTATTTCGGAAACCGCCACTTCCGGTATCAGCTTCTCACCGATGATCAGCCTGGTCAGGATCAGACCGGCTGACGCGCGTGCGAATCTCATGGAATCAAGAATACCCATGGGTCCCTGTGCAGTACCCGCAATGAATACACCGTCCGTTGTCGTTCCGGAGGGATCGGTCATTCTGTGGGCTTCCTGGAAGAATCCTGTCTCGTCAAGCGGAATTCCAAGAAGCTCAGCAATATCGGCGGCATCCGGGGACGGTATCAGAGCGGGAGCGGTAACGACCATGTCGAAGGACCGCTGGTCTTCAATCCCGCTCTTTTCTCTGAAACTGACCGTGGTGCCTGACAGGCCGGCACTCTCTACCCTGACAAGATCGACACCCGCCTCGATAGCGGACTCGTACAGCTGCCGCCCTTCGTGGGGAGGGACACAGATATCCCTGTAGAATTCGGTGACGTCAATACCGGGGATCTTTTCTTTGAGCAGGAGTGCGGTCTTCAGCATGACTCCGCAGCAGATTCCGCTGCAGTAGTTCAATTCATCACGTCCTGCGCAGTGGATGAACGCTACGTTTGCCGGCCTCCTGCCGGATCTGAGAGCCACCCCGCCTTCCGAGGAGAGCATCCTGGATATTTCCAGAGAACTGTAGACATCGTCAGAGGAGGAGTAGTCGAAACTCCTGCTCAGGATGGGATCGTAGACAGCACAGCCCGTGGCGGCGATTATCGCTCCGGAGTTTATTTCGGCAGTGGTTCCGCTCTCATCCGACAGGAGTTCGATAACAAAATTACCCAGGAATCCGATGACCGATGAGACCCTCGTATTCAGGAACACATCGATGTATGGATTCCCCAGAACGGATTCTACCTGTCCGGCTGCGATATCCGATCCTCTGAAAGCTCCGGAGGACAGTCCGGACAGTTCCAGCGCTCTCCCACCGAGGCGGTCACTTCTTTCAACAATGCTGACCCTGCGGTCCTCCGCAGCAAGTGAAAGGGCGGCCTGCATTCCGGTCACTCCTCCACCGATGACCAGAACATCGGGATTGACATCGATGGGATTCTCGAAGAGCTCTGACTGGCGTAGAACCCTTGCGATGCCTCCGCGCAGATAACTCCAGGCTTTCTCGGTTGCCCTTTCAACGTCGTCTATCACCCATGAGCAGTGCTCACGTATATTGATGATCCTGTAGAGGTAAGGATTAAGATCGGTCCGGCTGCACACCCCTTTGAACGTGGAGTCATGGTCCCTGGGGGAGCACGCTCCTATCACGAGATGAGTGAGGCCGAGGCTCCTGATCTCCTCCTCGAGGAATTCCTTTCCGGATTTTGAGCAGAGGAAACCGTACCTTTTCACTATCAGTTCGGTCTCCCCGAAACCGTCGAACTCGCTGAGCCCGGCGATTATTGCATCAATATCGATTTTCTCAGCGATATTCGGACCGCATTCGCAGATATAAACACCGACTTTTGCCCTCATCATGATAACCTGCTGCAGTAAAACGATATCATAGTCCTATGAACCCGATGCTCTTTCCTTTTGGGTAGCCGCCGCCAAGGACATGGCTTCAAGAGCCTGCCCTGCAGCCGATTCGGCTTGAATGACCGTTCTCTGGATATCCTTGGGACCCTCCGCGGTGCCCGCCACGAAGATCCCGTTCCTGGAAGTCTGCAGCGAGCCGCTTTCCCGGTCCACTGTCCTTACGAATCCATGCCTGTCCAGCTCGATTCCCGCTGTCCCTGCAATCTCCTCCAGTCCCCGATCAGGCACCATCGCCGCTGCAAGTATCACCATGTCGACATCCATCTCCCTGGTGTTCCCGTCCGCAGCAGGATAGCTCAGCTTGAGCGATGATCCGTTCTCAGTCACTCTCACATCATCGATGGAAGGAGTGAAGAGCATCGTCGTGTCCTTGTCGCCAAGTGAAGTGAAAAAGCTCTGATAACTCTTCCCCGGGGTACAGATATCCAGATAGATATCGAACACCTGGGCTTCAGGCAGCTTGTGCCGGAGAAAGCGAACGAATTTGAAGGAATACATGCAGCATACCGAAGAGCAGTAACCGACCTCTGTGCGGCCGACGCAGTGAACAATGGCTATCCTCTCAGGTGCTGCTCCGGTATCTCTGAGAGTGATTTCACCCTGAGTGGGGCCGTTGGAGGCGAAAAGACGCTCGAATTCAAATGGAGAATAAACGGCGGACAGTTTTCCGTAGCCGAGATTCGGCAGAGCTGAAAGGTCGAATGTATCCGAACCGGTGGCGATGATCACCGATCCGATTTCGATCTCAATCATCAAATCGCTGTCGTCAAGATTGATGGCCTCGAAAGCGCAGGATTCAACACAGAGGTTGCATTCCTGTTTACCGCTGAGATGCAGACAGGAGAAGGCATCTATCACGGGTACATTGGGGAGTGATCCCGAGCATGGGACATATACGGCTTTCCGCGGCATCAGTCCCTCTTCCCATTCGTTATCCAGGGAAACCGGGCATGGATCAAAGCACATTCCGCATCCTATGCAGTCTACAAGGCTGATGTATCGTGCTTTTTTCCTGATCACCGCACTGAAACACCCGGGACTGCCATCGATCTTGTCCATCGTGCTGTAGGTGTAGGTCTCTATATCAGGATTCTGCAGGACCGCCTGCTGCACAGGGGCAACCATGCAGGTCGAACATTCCATGTTCGGAAAGCTCTCTTCGTTCTTGATGACCTTGCCGCCTATGATAGGGAGCCTTTCGACCAGATGAACCTTTCTGGAAGCGCCCGCAAGCATGAGAGCGGCCTTCATCCCGGCGATCCCGGCACCTATTATCAGAACATCACCATTCTGCGACATTAACCGGCTACCTTCCGTCAGAAACGTGTACTGCTCTTTATCGGGTTCGGCCCGAGTTCACGTATTTTTTCGGTGAACTTTCCGACGACTTCGGCGTACCTGTGTCCTTCCGCAGCGGAAACCCAGCTCAGCTGCAGCCTCTCTTCATCAATGTTCAAGACTTCCATGACCTTCTTCAGCAGGGCGAACCTCCGCCTTGCGTAATAATTGCCCTCGCCGTAATGACAATCTCCGGGATGGCAGCCGGCTACAAGGATACCGTCGGCACCCTTGAAAAAAGTTGTGAGCAGCAGGTTATGATCGATCCTGCTGGAACACATCACTCTTATAACGGAGAATGTCGAGGGTATCTTGAGCCTGGAGGTTCCCGCAAGGTCGGCCGCTGCATAAGTACACCAGTTGCAGAGAAAACCCACGATCTTCGGAGTAAATTCGGCTTCAGTGTGCTTTTTCATCTTCTCATGGCATTCCTGTGCTGGTCAACGTGAATTCTGCTGAGAATTTCTTACATATGATATTATTCATATATGTCAATATTTCGATATTCCGACCAAAAAAAATCATATGTCGGCCAGGATTCCCAATATTTCATTGATAGCCTCTATTTCAATTTTGTAACAGACGATCGTTCCCTCTCTGCGACTCGAGAGTATACCTGCATTCTTCAGTATTTGAAGATGATGCGAGATGGTGGACTGCGGAAGACCCAGATTATCCTGGATCTCTGAGACGCTGCAGCCGTCTTCCTTGAGACGCATGACTATTTCCAGTCTATGAGGGTGTGCCAGTGATTTC
>CAZXEF010000083.1:0-11379 GCA_964639605.1 uncultured bacterium
ATGGGTGGAGGACGCCTTCACCTCTTTCGACTGGCGGACCACGTCCAGCATAACTTCCACACTGATCCATGACACCAGAAATCCCACTCTCGATCCAGTCAGAGGCCACTGGATGATGGGGGAGGGTAAGCTGTCGGGAGGTTTCCTGGGCGGCAACGACTACTACAGGCTTCTGAGCGAGGCCAGGCTCTTCTTCCCCGTGAGCAGCGATTTCGTTCTGGCCGCACGGATCAGGGGAGGGGGGGCTTTCCCCTACGGCGACGACATAGCAGTCCCCCCGGATGACAGGTTCTTCCTCGGCGGAGGCACCACCGTCCGGGGCTATCCGTTCAATTCCCTGGGTCCCGAGGACGATGAGGGGAACCCGGTGGGAGGCAGGGTCCAGGTCCTCGGCAATTTCGAGATAAGGGTCAGGGTGGTGGGCAACCTGGGCATAGTCCTGTTCACCGACGCCGGAGGTGTCTGGAGGTACCTGGACGAAGTGAGCCTTGACACTGCTGGATTCGGCACGGGTATCGGTCTGCGTTACCACACCATGTTCGGTCCTATCAGGCTGGACTACGGTTTCGCCCCCACCTGGAGGAACTCCCTGGAGAGAGGCAGGATCTACCTTGGGATCGGACATGTCTTCTAGGACCGTTGGGAAGTCCTTCCGAGCCTGGGCGAGGGGAGTTCTCCTCGGTCTGTTCCTCCTCCTGCTGTCGATGTACGTCCTTCTGGCCACCGGGTTCCTGGGCGAAGCCCCCGGCAGGATAATCAGCGCCATCGCTTCCAATGACTCGATGAGCATCGAGTTCAGGGGACTCAGGACCGACCTGTTCTGGAGCACATCGGCTGATTCTGTGATCGTATCAGGCAAGGACGGCCTTATGGTGGTAGTGTCAGGTGCGGACATAGACGGCAGCGTACTGGACTACCTCTTCAACGGTCATGTGGATGCAGTCACTGTAGAGAGCCTTGGAATAAGCATCCCGGTCCTACCGGAAATCCAGGGCTCCCCGCCGGATTCCCTGATCGAGATCCTCCGCAACATAGACATCGGCATAGCAGTATCCACCGACAGACTCGTCCTGGACTTCGGCACTATAGACTATGAAGGATCAACCATCATCGATTCGATGTTCATAGACTGCTCAGTCGACAGGATGGCGGGAGTACTGCTTCAGGTGGATTCAGCCGGGATCTTCCTTCCAGGGTTCGGTTCCATAAGAGGCGGAGGCCTGCTGATGATGTCGGATGGAGTGGTATCCACCGAAGGGTTCACGGCGGTGGCCCAGCCCGGGTCCCTGACCGTCTCCGGATCCCTCGCAGGAAAGGAAGAGAATCTGGATCTCCTGCTCTCCGGACACGTTTCCACCTTGAGCCTCGATCTACCGGTCCGGCTTTCGTTCATGCTGGAGGGAAGCCTGAGGGGAAACCTGTCGGACCTTCAGGCTGTACTCGGGTTATCAGGAGGCGAAGCCGCTCTTTTCGGCATGGAGGTCTCCTTCAGCGCAGATACTCTTACGGCGGACCTCAATGGAGTATCGGTGAAGGGCCTGGCCGTCTCCACCGAAGACGTGACCCTGAACCTGGATGGTGATCTCGATCTTTCCACCATGGCATGGAACGCCGGCCTCTTCATGAGGATGTCCCGTATGGACCTGTCCAGATATCTGGTTTCCGCGGTCCCCACAGAACTCTCCGGTGATATTTCAGCCGATATCAGAGGTACCGGGAGCACAGGCCTGGGTGGTTCGGCAACGGTGGACCTCTCAGCTTCCTCCTCATCCATTGCCCAGGTCTCGGGTATGCATCTTGAAGCAGCACTGTCCGGTGACGAGTTCAACCTCGGCGGGAATTTCAGCACCGGCGGGGGAAGCGTCACGTTCAGCGGCAACGGGAATCTGGGACCCGGATGGGTGCCGCAGTCCTGGAATTTCAGGGCCGACGGATCGGTGACCGACTTCTCCTTCATCAGGCTGTTCTCCTCCGGGCGGCTGCCGGATATCTCCTCGGGATGGTTCTCGATTGCGGGAACGGGCAGCAGGTTCGGGATGAACCTGCAGGGAAGCGCAGGGGTCCGGGGCATCTCTTCGGATGCCTTCAGCGCAGACCGTGTAACCATGCGAGGAACCGTGAACTATTCCCCGCGTGGTGCATCCGGCGGCGTACCCGTCGGAATGGGTTTCCGGGGAACAGTTGATGCCATCGGCCTGCACACCGAAGGGGTCTCCGCCGATACCGCAAATTTTGAAGGTTCCTTCAGGATGTCGGGTAGGAGCACCACGATGGAAGCCAGTCTTCGTGTTGACAGCCTCAGGCTTGCCTCACAGGTATTCCACACTGAAGCCGGGATAGAGATGGAAGGGAACGATATAACGGTCAGCGACCTCATTCTCACCGGTTCGGGGGATAGGCAGTATACGGCTGACATTCACGTCAGTTTGGGCGATACGACTTTCGTTGAGCTGCAGGACCTGAGGGCAACCCATTCGAAGCTGAGACTCATTACTGACGGTGGACTTTCGATCCATGCGTTCGAGGAGACCGTGGTTCTCGATACCCTGTGGCTGGACCCACCCATAGGGAACCTTGGTGTCTCCGGCATCCTCAGTCCCGAACGGTTGGGTTTCCAGGCCGAAATAGTGAACGTGGATCTCACATCCATCAGCACTTTTTCCGGGCTTCCGGCGGACATGTCGGGAGTCGGCAACTTCAGGATATCTTACTTCAGGGATTCCACTGGGGTCGTGGGCTTCTTCACCGGAAAGATATCCGACCCAGCCTATGGTCAGTTCAATATGGACAGCATCACTGTGGACATCTCATCTGTGAACGATGATCTGAACTTCAACGGCATCTACGCCTGGCAGAACGGCGTGAGATCCGGGCTTCAGCTCAGGGCCGTGGACGTATGGAACAGTTCCGAGATATCCCTGCTGTGGGACAAGATCCAGTGGTTTGAGCTGGAAGTCAACAACATAGGTGACTGGCTGTTCTACGTTCTGCCGCTGCCGGTGAGGACAATGGGAGCCAGCGTTTCCGCCAGGATCGAGTATGAGAGGTTCGGCGGGGACTACCAGCTTCAGATGCAGGCGTCGGCCAGGATAAACAGGCTCTACATAACCATCCTCGGTATCGAGCTTCTCAATGTCAACTTCTACCTCAGCTACCCCGACTCCTCCGCCGAGGGTTACAACACCCGTTTCACACTGGGATCCGGGAGCCTGGAAACCGGCAACTTCTCCTCCACCTGGCGGGCGGATATAAGGAGCATGTTCCCGTTCAAGCTGGGCGATTACATGATAGAGTCCACCCTCACGGACATGGAGATAGCAATTCCAGGCATAGGCGCCGTTATCTGCTCGGGGGATCTGGGTACCGAAGGTACAGGGCTTCTCCGCCGGCCTCTCCTGACGGGAAAGCTAAGGGTAAGGGAGGGTGCCGTAGGTATCCCGCAGCCGGTTGCAGCCTCCTCCGGGAGTGGTTCGGGAGAGATGCCCTTCGATATTTCCATCGATGTGTCAGGGACCGGTGACATCTGGTTCAGGACCAGTTTCGCCGACATCGAGATGTCGATGAAGCTGAGGATATTCACACTTGAGAGGAAGCCCACCGTCAACGGCACGGTCTCAGCTGTACGCGGAAGGATAACCCTGCTCCAGAGAGATTTCCAGATAACAAGCGGAACGGTAACAATCATACAGGGTCATCCTCCCGAAATGCAGCTCAACGTGGAAGCAGTGACACATGTGAGGAGTGCCCTGAGCCATCAGGAGTTCGAGATCACGGTGCTGATCCACGGAAGCGCCGAGAACCCGGAGATAACTCTCACCGGGGTCGGACCTGCGGGTCCAATAACCCAGGAGGACATTCTGACCCTTCTTGCCGCTGGACTCACCTACGGAGAGATGCAGCAGATGAACTCCTCGTCGATCCGGTCGGAAGTACAGAACGTTGCCCAGAGCATGCTGGGCAACCTGCTGGCCAGGAACCTGAGGCATGAGATGGGGCTGGACACTTTCGAGATATCACCGGAGCTACTTTCCGATACCACGAGCCTGGTGCTGAACGTCGGTAAGTACGTGCTTCCCGACCTTTACGTGTCCTACAAGGACGATGTCTTCTCCGGAGAACCAGGAACCGTAAGCGCCCAGTATCAGTTCAGCAACGATTTCTACGTCGAGGGTTCTTCGAGGACCACTATCCACGGTTACCTTGAACCCACAGTTGAGCTCCACTATACAATTCGCTACTGATAACGCGCGGTGCAGGGAACTGAAGAACCCCGCCTTCCGAGGAAGACGGGGTTCATGACTTGAGGGTCCCGGGGAATTCTACCTCAGGACCGTGAACCTCATTGTAGCCCTGCTGTCAGGGGTCGAAGCCACCAGGAAGTATATCCCGCTGCCCATATCGTCCGGGATGCCCCAGGTGAAGCTGTGGTTACCCTGGGGAAGCTGACCGCTATGGACGGTGCCGGTCACCCGGCCGGTGAGGTCGTAGACCGATACCTCCACATCGGCCGGAGTACCGGTGAAGAGGTCGAACATCACAGATGAGTAAGCCGGGTTGGTTCCGGCCTGGGCAAGGATGAGACCCGAAGCGCCGCCACCCTGAGGGCCGCCTGCCACAGGGACCTCAAGGGCGGCCTGGACTGCTTCCAGGGCCTGCACCCTTCCGGATCCGAATATGTTGTCCTTGCCTGCGCTGCCGAGGTCCAGGGCCGTCACCTCGAGTATGGAGTCGACCTGAGCGGGGCTCAGGGAGGGATTGGCGCTGAGGATCAGGGCCATGCAGCCGGCAAGGTGAGGAGTGGCCATTGAAGTGCCGCTCATGGTGGTGTAGCCCGAGGGATTGGCGTAGTTACAGCTGACGATGTCAACCCCTGGTCCGGATATATCGGGGTCGATGAGCCCTATGTTCGGGGAGGAATCGTTGTAGTCGTACCATGGGGAGTCGTACATCCAGGTTGAATACCCCACGCTTGAGAAGCTGGCGATGTTGTCGTTGCTGTCGGTGGCTCCCACGGTGACCACGGCGGAGAGTCCGCCAGTAGTCGTCTGATCGGGATGGAGCCAGGGGGGAGGGCAGTCGCCCGGAGTCCTGATATCTCCCGGGTTGGAAGGATTGCCTGCCTCGTTGCCCGCTGCTATCGAATGGCAGATACCCGCAGCCAGGATGTTCTCTTCGGACTCGCGCCAGGACTGCCTGTCAGGACTCTGGGACTGGGGCCAGCCAAGGGAGGTGGATATGACATCCGCCCCGTGGTCGATACTGAACTGGAACGCTTCCCATACGTCAGCCTCGTCGCTGAAGGTCACTCCCACCCTGAGGGCCATTATGGTGGCTCCCGGGGCTACACCGGTCTCGGTGCCCGCGGTTCCGTCACCGGCGACGCTTCCGGCGCAATGTGTTCCGTGACCGTACGTGTCCATGGGGTCCGGATCGTCATCATCGAAATCCCACCCGTAGTGGAAACCGTTGGGTGTGTCATGCCACATGTTGTTGTGGAGGTCGAGGTGGTTGTAGTTGACACCAGTGTCCACGACACTGACAAGGACGCCGGAGCCGTTGTACCCAAGAGCCCATACATCGGGGGCGCCTATCTTGGATACTCCCCAAGCCACTGCCCTTGAGCCCTCATCAGCCGTGTGGATGTCCACCGGCTCTATCAGGGCGCTGCCGGTGTTCATGAGCCTGATGAAGAGGACGTCGTCACGAAGGGCTATCTCCCTTATGACGTCTCCGGAGAGGTGAGCCCCGATGGCGTTCACTATCCAGAGCGGACGGATACCGCGGACCTCCTGGCCGCTGTATGTGTCAAGCTGGGCCAGGATACCCTCCTGGGCGGACTGGGCCCTGTCCTTCATGACCGCCGCGGCGAATTCCCGCCTTTCGTCCCTGGTCATGCCCGCTGTGGCCTGGGCTATGTAGTCGGTATCCACAGAGCCCATGGGCTTGATGAGCACGTAATGGAGTTCGGTCTGGTCCGAACTCCCGATGGCGCTTTGCAGCGCCGGAGAAATGACTCCGGCGAAAGACGCCGCCGTGATCAGAAAAAGGACTGTCACAAGCTTCATGATCAACCTTTCGTGAAATCTACTCGTACAGGATGTTGCTGACTGTTCCAGTAATACCCACTGGTGCAGTATAGTTCCTCGCAGGAGCCAGTGCAATACACACGTCCCCGGCTTATCTGCCGGTTTCACCTGTCAGGGTCCCGGCGGACCCGGGTTTCCTTCCCATTACCGCCAGCGAACTGGCTGAATGGAAGCCCTTGGTGGTGAGCCTCTTCCGGAGTTCATCCCCTCGCCCCAGCAATTCGGGGTCTCCTCCCGCCTTCTCCAGTTTCAGCAGGTAGGAGTCTATGGCCGAGTCGAGGTGTTGGATAAGTTCCCGTTCAAGGGGGTCGACGTCCAGGGACGAGTAGTCGCCGGTGATCACGTCCTCGAGGTTCAGACCGCTGACTATGTCCAGTATTTCCTGCCTTCGGAAGGTCCTGTTGTGGGGGATGCCGTTCATTCTATCTATGGAGGCCCACCACTCGTGCATCATGACGTGGGTCATCTGGGTCTCGGTCTGTCCGTCACGGTACATCTCCCTGACCAGTAACTCACCGCCGGGACGGAGGACCCTTATCATCTCGCCCAGGGTTTCCTCGAGCCCGTCCAGGTGATGGAGGGAATTGGAAATGCAGACCAGGCTGAAGCAGCCTTCGTGAAACGCCATGCGGGCTGAGTCCATGCAGACGGGAAGCAGGTCGGTTATCCTGTCCAGGTTCGGCCTTGCCCTGCCGAGTCCATCCTCGCTGACGTCCACCGCCACGATGGTTCCCAGTTCGCGGTAATCGCTCCTGAGATGGGCCGCGAACCCCCCTCCTCCCGTTGCCACATCCAGCACCATGGGAGCACGGAGGTCCCTCAGCCTTGCCTCCAGCAGGTCCATACGACGTCCGTTCCTACAGACCGGGGTAGGTCCTCTTCTCAGGGATTACGCTTCGGATCCCGCCCCTGGGATCGTCCACGTCCCTCTCGAACCTGGGTATCAGGTGGATGTGGACGTGGTGGATCGTCTGCCCCGCGGCGGAACCCTCGTTCACCCCTATGTTGTAGCCGTCTGCGGCAAGTGACCGTTCAAGCTGCTCCTTGCGGAAGACGAGTGCTCTGGAGATCGACCTCAGTTCTTCCTCGGTGGCCTCGAATATGCTGGCGAAGTGCCTTAAGGGTATTATCAACGTGTGGGAAGGGGATACCGGGTACAGGTCACGTAACACGTAGACATGCTCATCCTTCCAGATGATCCTGTCCTCTTCGGGATTGCAGAAAGGGCATTCCTTCATCGCTACCTCCGCTTGAGCGTTGTCAGGTTGTCTTCCGTACATGAATAATGTACGATAAAAGGTCCTGCTGCAACAGGAGGGTCGTTATGATGGATTACATTCCTCCTCATGAGGATTTCTTCAGCAGACCCGCCACGGAGCTGGCACCTGCGCTGATAGGCTGCCTGCTTAGGAAGGACTCCTCCCGTGGCCCGGTCTCCGGCGTAATCGTGGAGACAGAGGCATACACCAGGGAGGATCCGGCCAGCCACTCTTACGGTGGCATGACGGCCAGGAACCGGACGATGTTCCAGGGTGGCGGCCTTGCCTACGTGTACATGATCTATGGGGTCCACAACTGCTTCAACGTCACATCGGGTCTTCCGGAGACAGGTCAGGCGGTCCTCGTGAGGGCGGTCCGTCCGGTCCAGGGCATAGAAATAATGAGGGCCAATCGCGGGCTGCATGATATAAGGAGGCTCTGCAGCGGTCCTGGAATGCTCTGTCAGGCCTTCGGCATGGATCGCAGTCTCAACGGGACCTCCCTCATCGACGGGGAGGTCAGGCTCATGGTTCCCCGGGTTCCTCTGGAGCATGAAATATCCTGCGGAATGAGGGTGGGCATCACCAGGGGCAGGGAGATGATGAGGAGGTACTTTCTCAGGGACTCTGAATGGGTGTCTCGAAGAAGGGTATGACCGTCACCGGACACGGTTCCCCTGCGACAGGACCCTGAAGGAGAGGATGGCGAGGCCGATCCCCTCCAGGACAGCGAAGAATGCGTATATATCTCCGTGCAGCGCCACCCCGGAACCATCCGCCCACTTGATGGTCCAAAGCGTGTAACCTTGGGGTACCAGGAGCTGAAAAACCCCTGAGCCTGACCAGGATGCCAGTGAAGCCTGTGCCATGAAGCCCGTGAGGTTGATGAGGTTCCCGGTGGTCCCGAGGTATCTGTCCAGAAGCAGGGTGGCCGATGCAGCTGTAAGGGATGCGAAGGGTATCACAGTCCAAATCTGCCAGGGAACTCCTTTTCCGCCGGAATATACTGCCAGGACCATCAGGAGGGCCGGCAGGGAACCTGCCAGGAGGGGGAGCGTCATTTCCGGTATTATCAGGGAGTATCTGCCTGCCCTTGTTCCATGGAGCAGGCCTGCAAGCGCGCGTCTATCGGCCGAACCCGGCCATCCGGCCATGAAAGCAGCCGGCAAGCACCAGGTGACCGCCGAAATGGCAAAGGGCATTACAGGAATAGTGGCCTGGCCGGGAAGGAGCCATGCGGCCAGGGGAGCCCCAAGGGCGATCCATGGGAAGACCTCGCGTCTCATGGCCCGTCGGACCATGCATCGGACCACTCCGGACCAGATCCTCAGATATCCAGGTCTTCCCCGCAAAACAGGTCCGCCTCTCCGGTCTCCTCCTCCGCCGTGAAGTGTTCCACCAGCTCGGAGATCCTGGGTGATCTGACCTCCAGCCCCGCTATCTGCCTGGAGTTGGCGCGGGCGAGGTTAACCAGATTCGTCACAGCGGCACTGAGGCCTCCATGAAGGAATTCGTAGCCGCCCTGGACCGCCACAACGTGCCTGGCTCCGGGAAGGCTTTCCATAACCGCCCTGGGAAGTGCAGGGAAGAACTTCACCTGAAGGCGCATCAGGGAGGAGCAGGCTTCGGAGAGTTCCCCGAACCTTACTATCCGCCTGACGTCCCTTGCATCGCAAAGAGCTATTCTGTCAGCTGACTGGGGCATGTACTCTAGACCCGGGAGGCAGGCAATCACCGAGGCGCCCCCCTGGCACAGGTCCTCCAGCAGCGGATGAATCTCCCCGGGGAAGGGTCCCTGAAGGACCAGTATGCCCGGGACCGGCAGACAGGCTGCGGCAAAGGCGGCCATGTACCTCGTCTCCTCAGGAAGCTCCGTGACCCGAAACCCGGCGTACTCCTCCAGGGAGCACCAGCTCATGAGCTGGGCCAGTATCTCACCCGTTCTCTTCCTGCGGTGTCCCGCTGCGGCTGCTGCGATCGAAAGGTGTTCACGAAGTGTTATTCCCGAAGGGAATGATGGACTGCCGGGGACATACTCCACGATTCCCCTGGCTTCGCTGCTGCCCTGCTCGATACCGACATCCTCCAGGAGTATCCTGCCGGAAGCCGGGGGGATCTTCCCCGCCAGCACCCGTGCCAGGTCCGGACCCACTGTCGTATCATCGCCAAGGATCACGAGCATGGACCCCGAGAGCACTGCCAGGTCCAGCGGCTCCCGGGAGCCAGTCCTCACCCTGAGCTCATCCGTTCTCAGCAGGACCGATGAATCCATCCCCGGTCTCTCCCTTTCAGCCGCTGGCCTTTCGCAGGCTATCCTCGGCCTTCTCCAGGGCTCGGACCACGGCCAGGCCCTCCTCGCCGGAGGATCTGGGGGTCCTTCCCTCCTCGATGCTTGCCAGGAACTCCTCCATCTCGGAAGCCAGGGGCTCGTCGCTGGACAGCTTCGGGGAGAGTATATCGCCGGTCCTGTAGGTGAGCTGGTACTCGCCGAAGCTCTCCGGCTCGATAATCTCGACGCCTTTGTCGTATATCTTTATCTTCTCGATGGGTTCGGTGTCATCGTAGACCAGCATTTTGCTGCTTCCGACGATCACTGTCCTCCTGAGCTTGGAAGGCGCCAGCCAGGCTACCTGCACGTTACCGATACTGCCGCTGGGAAAGGCCAGGTTGATGAAAGCCACATCCGGTATCCCTTCGAGAACGTAGGCGTGCCCGAAGGCACTGACACGGCAAGGTTCCTCTCCAAGCCAGTAGAAGAGCATGGAAAAATCATGCGGGGCAAGGTCCCATATCACGGATACATCCTTCTGATGAAGCCCCAGGTTGACCCTGCTTGCGGTGATGAAATAGATGTCGCCCAGCTCGCCGCTGTCTATTATCTCCTTGGCTTTGATCACGGGAGGGGAGAACATGAAAGTGTGACCCACCATTGTGACCAGACCTTTGCTCCTGCCCAGTTCCACCAGCTCCTCGGCCTGCTCCACACTGGAGGCGAAGGGTTTCTCCACGAAGACATGCTTACCGGACTCAAGTGCCAGTTTTGCCAGCGGGTAATGGGAGGATACATCGGTGGCTATGACCACGGCATCCAATCCATCGTCCCCGAAGACCTCCCTGCAGTCAGCAGTGCAGTAGAGATCAGGGTATCTTGACCTCATCTTTCCCGCCCTGACCGGGTCACAGTCGCATATGACCAATCTCCCGATTCGATGGTTCGTATAAAGGTTCCTGAGCAGATTCGGCCCCCAGTAGCCGAGGCCGATGACTCCGACGTCAACCATTGATGTCCTTTCGTTCGAGGTCTTCTCGTCCGTCCATTCGGAATACTACAACGAGTATCGGGAGCAGTAAAGATACTACCGACGGGACATTCTGGCGCATCCTGAATGTCCCATTTTCAGGTCCGGCATGAGAATGGGACATTTTCCTTTTTCCCTGGACTGGAATGCGGTGCCGAAGCGGCCTGCAGACCGGATAGGGTGATGATTGCCTGGCAGGAGATATGCTTCTATCTTTCCTGCAGGAGGTAAGAAATGAATTTCGAGAAATTTACCATAAAATCAAGGGAAGCCATCCAGGAAGCCGGACACCTGGCCATGGAGGCCGGCAATCCGGACATAGCCCCGGTGCATCTGGCGGTAGTCCTCCTTGACGAACCGGACAGTCTGATAACGGGTGTGCTGGACAGCCTGGAGATAAACCGCCAGGCCCTCAGGGACGGGATGACCGGGGTCCTTGGGTCGCTGCCCAGGACCAGTGGCGGGTCGGAGCCGAGGATGGCCGCCGGTCTGGCCAGGGTCCTCAGCTCGGCGGAGAAGATAGCGGCCGGGATGAAGGACGATTACGTGGCCAGGGAGCACCTCTTCCTGGGTCTGCTCGGTTCCGGGGACACGGTGGCGGATATCCTTGGATCCGGCGGCGTGACGGAAAAGGACTTCCTGGAAGCTCTGGCATCTGTCAGAGGCTCATCCAGGGTCGCCACCGAATCTGCGGAGTCAACTTACAAAGCTCTGGAGAAGTTCACACGCGACCTT
>CAZXEF010000084.1:0-11305 GCA_964639605.1 uncultured bacterium
CACCCTCTCGGAGATAGCCTATGCCCTGGAGGCTGGTCGACCGGTATGCGCCATGGGACCCTGGGCATCCATAGAGGGCGTAACACCGGTAAACAGCCCTGAAGAGGCGCTGAAGTTCATTCTCGAGAGAACGGGGGATCCGAATGCACAGCATTGAAGAACTTGAGAAGCAGATAAGGAACGTTCCCGATTTTCCCATAGAGGGAGTGGTCTTCAAGGACATCACCACCCTGCTCACCCATCCCGGTTCGCTGAGGGACGCGGCTCACCATCTTGAGGAGGCCTGCAGCGCCTTCGAGTACGATGCCGTTGCTGCCATCGAGTCCAGGGGATTCATCTTCGGGGCGCTCATAGCGGCGGACCGCGACCTTCCCATGGTCCTGATCCGCAAGCCAGGCAAGCTGCCGGCTGAAACCATAAGCCGCGAATACTCCCTTGAGTACGGAACGAATACTGTGGAGATGCACAGGAACGCCCTTCCGAAGGGGAGCAGGGTACTGATCGTAGACGACCTGATCGCAACTGGAGGTTCTGCCCTGGCGGCCGCTGATCTCCTGAGGAGGGACGGATGCACCGTTGCGGGAGCCGCATTCGTCATCGATCTCAGTTTCCTGGGCGGAGGCGAGAAACTCAGAAGCAGCGGAGTGGACTTCGTGGCTCTCATAGAGGTTGCTTCCGAGCAATAATTGACTGAAGGGCCGTAATTTCGCATAATCCCTGCCAATCAGGGCAGGAAAGTTGCTATAATCCAAAATCGAAAGGAAAAGATATGTCGAGGCTGCTCTTAATAGCGATGATGATCATCGGCCTTGCCTTCTTCGGATGCGGTGAACAGGCTGAGGAGGGCGGGAACGGTGGCGGGTCCGATGGAGGGAGTACCGGTGAGGTCACCGGCGACGGCGGGCATACCGGCGAGACCGGCGGCCATGGAGGCGGAAGCGTCGCCTCCGTACAGGGATTCGATTTCGAGACCGCTGACCTGGAAGTCGGACAGTGGATAGAGTTTGGTGCGGACAATCTTCCCCAGACCGTCAAGATATCCGTAGTGGGTACCGAGATGAACCAGGGGACTGAGTGCTTCTGGGTACAGATCAGCGCCGACGATTTCGTGGGTCAGATCCTTGTGGACGCCGAGGGCCTGGAGTCCGCAATGGCCGATTACAAAGACCAGTTCGGCGAGTTCGCGGCCGATCCCGCCGCTTACATACGCGAAAACATGTCCGACGCCACCGGAATGGCCAATATGTTCGGTAACGAGGAGAGCATGAGCATGGCCATCGAGTTCGTACGGGCAATACGGATGGTCAAGTTCGAGCAGCAGGGGATGGTAATGGCAGTGGACCTGGCCGGAGTGGCGGACTGGCTTGAGGATATGATGCGGGATCCGTCATTCCAGGAGCAATTCCAGCAGGGCTTCGCCCAGGGCTTCAACGCCGAGGGCGGTCAGGAAGGGCTTGATACTATAATGTCAGAACTGGACAACATTGACTTCACTTTCCAGGAGACAGATGTCGACGTGGCCGGTGACAGGATGAGCGGTCTCGAATTCGGCATTGCACATCCCGAGGGCAGGGTCAGCGTTATCCTGACCTCTGAGCTTCCCATACTGCCTCTCGCCTACGCCGAGATCTCCGGTGACGGTGAGAACCATTACGTGGAGGTCAGGGGCTACGGTTTCAGCGGTGCTCAGAACCTCCTTCCCGGAGCTCCGGCCCAGACGATCCAGGCCATGATGTTCCTTCAGGGAATGGAGCAGCAGATGGGCGCCATGGGCGCTCAGCAGGGACGGGGAATCAACTAGAACACCCCCCCAGTCTGTCAAGGAATGCCCGGCTTCCCGCCGGGCATTCTCTTCGTTGACACCGTATCGCGGGCAAAAGTATTGTCACCTTTGTGAAGAACATCGATCACCGGAAATTTGAACGGACGGCTTCCCGGAAGAAGGAGGGCTTTTATGGGAAACAGGTATCTTGCTGCTGCTGCGCTGGTCACAGGCCTGATCGCATTGGCAGGTTGCCTTGGCGGGGATTCAGGGGGCACCGGACCATCGTCTTTCACCACGGAGCTGGAAGGAACCTGGGTCTATACCGAATCTGACACCGACTACACCTTCACTCTCACATGGGTCTTCACTGACAGCAACTGGACCCGCACCGACGAACTCGTGACAGATCAGTCGTACAACTGGGCAGGCACCTTTGATCTGAATACCGGCTCCTACCCGAAGGAGATCGATTTCTACTGCGCCTCCAGCAGCGATACCGGCGCCGTAGGTCTTACGGCACTGGGAATATACTCCCTCAATTCCACCGCCACGGCTTGCACCATTGCCGTGAACGACTTCGGAGACACGGTAAGGCCGAGTGATTTCTACTACGGATTGATCATGAGCAAACAGTAGCGCCGAATACCTGATCCCGCCGATATGAGGGATGGTCCTGAAGGCCGTCCCTTCTTTTTCCCTTTCTTTGAAGGTCCCGATGGCTTATTATCGTGACAAATGGACCTGCTTGAAGAACAGAACAACAAAGCCCCGAACGCGCCCCTTGCAGACCTCCTGAGGCCACGCAGCCTGGATGAGGTCGCCGGGCAGGAGCATCTACTCTCCATGAACGCGCCCTTTCGGCGGGCTCTGGAGGAGGGTGTGCTGGGATCCTTCATACTCTGGGGACCGCCCGGTTCCGGCAAGACTACGCTAATACTCCTTGTCTCGCAGCATGTCGGCCAGAACTTCGTCCGGTTCAGCGCTGTGACAGGCGGAGTGAAGCAGGTTCGCTCCATAGTCGAGGACGCTGCGAGACTGAGACGACAGGGATCGAGGACTCTACTTTTCGTGGATGAGATCCACCGGTTCAACAAGGCACAGCAGGACGCCTTTCTCCCGCATGTGGAGGACGGCACCATTTTCCTTGCAGGAGCCACGACGGAGAACCCGTCCTTCGAGATCATCGCCCCTCTCCTGAGCAGGTGCACCGTGTATGTTCTCAGAAGGCTGGAGAAGGAACAGATTCTCTCCATACTTAGAAGGGCGGCCGGTCACCCTGAATTCCGCAGAATGAACCCCGGGGGCATCGAGGACGGTGTGCTGGAGGATATCGCTTCCTACGCCGACGGAGACGGCAGAAGGGCACTGAACATGCTGGAACTGCTGGCGGGGATGGTATCCGGGGAGAAGATAACGATAAAGCTCTTCAGGGACGCGGCCGCATCTTCTCCGCTGTCCTACGACAAGTCGGGGGAGGAGCACTACAATCTTATCAGCGCCCTGCACAAATCCCTGCGTTCCAGCGACGTTGACGCCTCGCTCTACTGGCTTGCCCGGATGATCCTGTCCGGCGAGAACCCTCTCTACATCGCACGGAGGATGATACGCTTCGCCACTGAGGATGTGGGTCTGGCGGACCCTTCGGCACTGACGGTGGCCATGCGGGCGGCTGACTCCTGGAGGTTCCTGGGATCTCCCGAGGGAGACCTGGCACTGGCCGAGGCCGCATGTTACCTGGCCCTTGCGCCGAAGTCCAATTCAGTCTACACTGCATGGCAGAGGGCCGTTTCGGCTTCGGAACAGGGAGGTTCTCTCCCTGTTCCGCTTCATCTGCGCAATGCTCCCACCAGGCTCATGAAAGAGCTGGATTACGGAAAGGATTACCAGTACGCTCATTCCCGGCCGGGGGGAACAGTGACCCATGTCAACTTCCCCGTGGAGATGAGAGAGGAGGAGTTCTACATCCCATCGGATGCAGGGAGGGAGGCCGGCATTTCGAAAAAGCTGGCTCAGTGGAAGGAGATCCGCAAGAGGGCCAGGGCCGGGGAAACGGAGGAGAACTGAAATGTCACGGGCCGAGGAGTTCAGGGCGAGGATGGTCAGGGAAGACCTGGAGGGCCAGGGGATAACCGACCCGGGCGTTCTGGACGCGTTCATGCGTGTGCCAAGAGAGGCTTTCGTACCCGAGGGAACCAGCCTCCGGGAAGCGTACGGCGACCACCCCTATCCGATAGGCTACGGCCAGACTGTCTCACAGCCCTTCATCGTTGCTTACATGATACAGATGCTCGAGTGTGCCCGGGGTGACAATGTCCTGGAGGTGGGGACGGGGTCAGGTTATCAGACGGCCATACTCGCAGCCATGGGGCTCAAGGTGGTCACGGTGGAAGTGATCACCCAGCTTGCGATACGGGCCAGGAAGGCGGTGCTGGAGATCCTGCCGCATGCGGATGCAAGCTTCATCGCGTCAGACGGCTACGATGGCTGGCAGCCTGCTGCGCCATACCGCGGCATAATAGTGTCCGCCGCTCCGATCTCGGTGCCCGGGGAGCTGGAGTCTCAGTTGAGTCCCAGGGGCGGCAGGCTTGTGATACCGGCGGGTGAATGGTCCCAGAACCTCCTCCTCATCGAGAGGGAGGGTGATGAACTGACCGTCAGAAGGTCGCTGCCGGTGAGGTTCGTCCCCATGGTCAGGAGACGAGTTGGTCCGTGCGATGACCCGCATGGCGGACCTCGGGGGAATACGGAGTGACCGAAGACCGAACAGGCAGCTACCTCAGGCAGGGAGCCCTGCTTCTGACAGGTACGGGGGCGCCTGCAGTCTCGCGTATGCTGAAGGAGGATCTGCCCTCCGCCGTGATCCCCGCAAATGGTGATTTTATTTCAGTGATACATGGGTGTCACTATCTTGTCCTGTGCCCTTCAGGACCTGAAGAGCTGTCCGGGCTTGCCCATCTTGCTCGAAACGTTCCCGCAGGGGAAGATATGCTCACCGTGGTACTGTCTCCTTTCGACGCTTCCCCGATAATGGACATCTCGGTCTTCATGAGGACTGGAGAATTCGCCATCAAGGTGCTCGAGGCCATCCCCGGATACCACCTCACCCTCCGGAGGGAGTCTTCCCTTCTTCGAATGCCGCTGTGGCAGAACACCGGTGCGCTCCTGCCTTTCTTCGTTCACAACATGAACAACATCCTGGCCCGGATCATGGGCAATACGGAGCTTGCCCAGATATACGCCGAGAAGCCGGAAACCGTCAGGGACAAGCTTGCCGGGGCTCTGTCCGGGGTGGAGGACCTGAGAGGGTTCATCCAGAGGCTGGCTGAACTGTCCGCAACGGCAAACGCCGGTTCCGCCTGGAGGTCAGACAGGCTCCAGGGGATCGAACGGACCGGGCGGATGTTCAGCGGCAGGTCGGTGGAGTTTTCCTTCGAGATAAGCGACGGATTTCCAGTCGCACTCAGCTGTCCCGCCGGTCATCTGGACCTCACCGTGGAACTGGCGGCTGCCTGCGCCGCAGTGATGGTCAACGGATGCGGCAGGATCCACATGAAAGCAGGAGAACATGACGGGTGCGCCATGTTCTCGGTGAGCTGGGGAGCCAAGCCCGGCCGGTCCGGTCTATTGATCGACAGTGAAACCTCCGCGGTGGAGCTCATGGCCACGGCGGCTGCCTGCTGCGCACGTTTCGGATTCACCCTTGTGCTCGGACAATGGAGCGACAGGGAGGGCGAAGTATCAGTTGTCGCCGGAGACCCGTCCCGGTCGGACCGGGCAGGAAAGGAAACAGAATCATGAATGACGGTAACACGGAGAGGTCTGCATCCCTGGAGACGACCACCGACGCCGTCCTGGCGCTTTTCCAGACGGAACCTTCCTCAAGGCTTACATTCCAGCAGCTGGCCGCAAGGCTGGGAGGCAGTCACCCCGACCTCTCCGGAGCCGTGGACCAGCTGGTCCGGACAGGTCGGCTCTGGCCCGCAGGGGGAAGAAGGTTCGCCCTGCCTGAGGAGCTGGGAATAACAAGGGGCAGGATCGTGATGCGTTCCGACGGCAGCGGTTTCGTCAAATCAGCGGGGGAGAGGATCGAGCTGGACAGGCGGAACACCGCAGGATCTCTGGACGGCGACACCGTGATGGTGAGGAAACTTCAGAAGCAGGGTGATGGCAATACATTCAGCGGCAAGGTTGAAACGGTAGTCTCCCGCAGCAGACAGGGGCTCAGCGGAGTGGTCCGTAAAAGGTCGGGCAGTTGGGTGATTGATCCGGTTGACCCTGTGCTCCCCAGGGACATACCCCTCAGGACCGGTTCCCGGTCAGGTGTGTCTCAGGGCAGGCTGGTATACGCTGAACTCGATTACAGTGACCGGAGACTGTCCGCAGTGCTGAAGAGCAACATAGGAAGTCCCGGTTCACCTGAGGCTTTGATAGACGCGGTGACCATGGACCACGGACTGCCGGGGGAGTTCGGGGAGGACGTGACCCTGATAGCGCGGGAGGAGGCGCTGAAACCCTGGAGCGAGGAGGACAGGAAAGACCTCCGTCACCTGTTCACCATAACGGTCGATCCTGTTGACGCAAGGGATTTCGATGACGCTGTCTCCATAGGTTCCACGGAGGGGTTCAGGGTCCTCTACGTTCATATAGCCGACGTGGCGAAGTATGTGCCCCACGGCAGCCTGCTTGACGGCGAGGCAAGGAGGAGGGGAACAAGCGTGTACCTGCCGGACAGGGTGATCCCGATGCTTCCCGAGGTTCTCTCCAATGGCGCCTGCAGCCTCAGACCCGGCGAGGACAAGGCAACGAGGACAGTTATCATGAAGTTCGACGATTCCGGAAAAAGACTGGATTTCTCCATCGTTCCCTCGATCATCCGGTCCGACAGGAGGATGACCTACGAGGAGGCCCTGGAGTACCTTGAAGGGAACGGATCGGACAGGGACCTCAGGGAAATGTTCAGGGAGCTTGGACGGCTATCCGGTGACCTTGACCGCCAGCGGGAGGAGAGGGGAGCCCTCGACCTGGAAACTTCGGAATACAGGGTGATGTTCGGCGATGACGGCTGGCCGGTGGATTTCATTCCTGTCCCTTCGGACATTTCCCACAGGATGATTGAGAATTTCATGGTCGAGGCGAACAGGTCGGTGGCCGACCACTGCAGCTGGGCCGGTCTTCCTGTGGTCTACAGGGTCCACGACAAACCGACGGAGAATTCGGTGGAGAAACTCCAGGACAAATTGGGGGAGTTCGGAATATCACTTCCGGGGGGCAGGCTCCACAGTCCCTCGAACCTGAGAAAACTGCTGGAGGGCATAGATAGCAGGGCCATGAGGGACCTGGTCTCGGAGTACGTGCTGAGGTCACTGCAGAAAGCCGTGTACATGCCCGTGAACCAGGGTCATTTCGGGCTGGCCCTTCATAGCTACATGCATTTCACCAGTCCCATCAGGAGGTATCCGGACCTTCTGGTCCATCAGGTCCTTGCAATGCAGGAAAAGGGTGAGATACCATCACTCGATGGCCAGGCAGGCGTTATCGCCGAATCCGCCAGCGCAAGCGAGGACAATGCTGAGAGTGCCGAGCGGGACGCTGTGGAACTAATGGCCCTGCTCTTCCTCTCGAGGAAGACAGGCAGCGTCTACCAGGGCGTAGTGACGGGAGTGAAGATGTTCGGGATATTCGTGCGACTGGAGGGCGTCCCTGTGGAAGGCCTGGTCCACAGGAACGATATACGCAGGTCCGGGATACCATTCAACGGTCCCGGGGGGATCTTCCGCGAGGGTTCCGCAGTGAAGGTGGCGGTTCTGTCCGTTGACGTCATGGAGCGCAAACTGGCTCTTATCACAGTGAAGGACTGATGCATGGATTCGCAGATAGACTTCAGGCGGCTGGCAGAGGACATCCGGCGGTGGATCAGGGACATTGTGGCTGAGGCCTCCGTGAGCGGACTGGTGGTGGGTATCAGCGGCGGGCTCGACTCCGCCGTGGCCGCCGCCCTGGGTGCCGGGGCCGTCGGGAACCGAAACGTCATGGGTCTTGTCATGCCCTGCGGAAGCAGCAGGGAGGATACGGAGGACGGGGTTCGGATATGCGAACATCTTGACATCTTCAGCAGGATCATGGAACTGTCGCCGGTGCTGGAGGAGTTCCTGGAGGCCGGGGGCATCAAGGACACCACGGAGCTGAACAGGGCCAATATCAAGGCCAGGCTCAGGATGGCGATGCTCTACGCCCACTCCGATGACCGGCTGGTGCTCGGGACCAGCAACTACTCGGAGATAAGGGTCGGATACTGGACCAAATGGGGTGACGGGGCTTCGGACCTCCTGCCTATCGGGAGACTGTACAAGGAGGAGGTGAGGGAACTTGCGAAGGCCCTGGGGTTGCCCCGGTGGGTCATCGAGAGGGTCCCTTCGGCCGGTCTCTGGCCCGGGCAGAGCGACGAGGAGGAAATGGGAGTCACCTACAGGCAGATCAACGATTACTTCAATGGTGCGGAACTGCAGGAAATGACAGCTTCCAGGATAGAGGAAATGGTTCGGGCCACACAGCACAAGCGGAGGCCCATCCCGTATTTCGATGCCAGGGAATGGATGGAGGAAAATGGCTGAGTTCATGAATGCGGCTGGAAGGAACAGGACCGCTCTCATCAGTGCCTGGAACAAGGAGGGGCTCGAGGATTTCGCCGGTGGCCTCTACGCCATGGGATGGACGGTCTATGCCTCGGGGGGGACGGCGAAGGTCATCGGGGACAGCGGCACGCCTGTGGTGCCTACTGAAGAGCTGACGGGAATAACATCCCTGCTGGGTGGCAGGGTCAAGACCCTTCACCCCGAACTCCACGCCGCCATCCTGGCGGCGGGGGATGACCGCCTGCAGAGGGAGGAAGAGGGCAGACCGGTGTTCGACCTGGTGGCGGTGGATCTCTATCCCTTCTGGAAGACCGATGGGCTTTCCCCGGACGACCCCGATATGGTGGAGCTTATCGACATCGGCGGTCCCACAATGGCCAGGGCGGCTGCCAAGAACTGGCGTCACGTGATATCCGCCACCGGTTCGGAAATTTTCCACGAGGTGCTGCAGGTGCTTTCCCGTGCAGGAGACGATGAGGAGTTCAGGAGGGAGATGGCCTGCAGGACCTTCGACCATACTTCCCGCTACGACATGGAAGTGGCAATGAGAATGGAGGAGGGTCTGGTCCCCGAACTTCGCTACGGCGAGAACCCCCACCAGAAAGCCAGGATCCATTTCCCCTGGCCGCGGCATGGTTTCGGGAGGACCGAGATACTCGGTGGCAAGGCGATCAGCTACAACAACTACCTTGACGCCGACGCCGCGTGGGAACTTTCCTGCTCTATGCCTTCCGACTCACCCTGTGCCGTGCTGATGAAACACGGCAATCCCTGCGGTGCAGGAACGGGCGATACTCCGTTGATGGCTTTCGAGAACGCCTTCCGGGCGGACAGGACCTCCCCCTACGGAGGTATCCTCGCCGTTAACTGCGCGGTGGACATGGAAATGGTGGCCGGTCTCAAGGGTCTCTTCCTCGAGGTGATCATGGCCCCCTCGTTCAGAGAGGATGCGCTGGAGAGGCTTCAGAAGAGGAAGAACCTCAGGATACTGCGAATGCCCGGAGGTACCTGCACCGAACAGCGTATCAGGAGCATCTGGGGCGGAGTGCTCTGCCAGGACCCTGACACCGTGACCGGACTGGAGCAGGTGGACGTGGTCTCCAGCAGGAAACCCACGGAGGAGGAGCTGCGGACAATGGACATATTGTGGAGGATCTGCCGGTCGGTGAAGAGCAACGCCATTGTCGTGGGTGACGCCCGGGGAACCCTGGGAGTGGGTGCCGGCCAGATGAGCAGGATAGAGAGCATGGACCTGGCCATCAGGAGGGCCCTGCGCGAAGGCCATTCCCTCAAGGGAGCCGTCCTGGCATCGGACGGTTACTTCCCATTCAGGGACGGGCCTGACAGAGCCGCAGAAGAGGGCATCTCGGCCATCGTTCAGCCAGGCGGCTCCATCAGGGACGAAGAAGTGATAGAGGCCGCCGACCAGCACGGAATGGCCATGGTGTTCACCGGGACCCGCCACTTCAGGCATTAGAACCACTATCATGAGAATGTCACTTTCAGCACTGGCGTTCCTTGCTGCAAGAACGGTGCTTATTGCCTTTATGGCCTCCGGCAGCCTTCACGGGGCTACCCTGATGAGTGCCGATTCCCTTGCCCTTGTCGGAAGGGGGCACCTGGCGGAAGTGGAGCTGCTCTCCCTCCTTCGGGAAGGCTCATATTCCAACGACGCAATACTTTTCAGGCTCGCCGGGATCTACCACGGCTGCGGCAGGGAGGATGACTGCATTCAGCTTCTGGACAGCCTTGAAACAGCCACCGGGTACGACCTCCTTGGATGGAAGATATCCCTCCTGGACCTTTCGAGGAGAACCGGTGAAGCCCTGGAAATGGTACCCGCGGATGATCCGCTCCTTTGCCTCTGGCTCCAGAGGGACGTCGACGACGTGCAGCTCCCGGGTATCCTGCCGGCCCCGGACTGTCTTGCGGAGAGGGCCGTGAGGGCTATGGTCGTTCAGGACGGCAGGATGAGCAAGGGCCAGGTGGAGCAGACCGTCAGGGACGCCGCCCTGCTTCCGTTCCTGGCGGATGAGGTGATAACCGAACTGGAGATAACCATGAAGAGCGAAGGCCCCTGGTGGGACCGTGTGGCTTCGGACCTGGCCTCTCTGCATTCCGACGAGCGGCTGGATATCCTGCTGGCCAGTCGTGATCTGCATCTTTTCTCCGGTTCGCAGGAAACATGGGAGATGCGCCTGGATGCAGGCGGCCAGGTATCGCTGATGGCCGCCATGACCCTTCTGGAGGTGGACCCCGGAAAGTGGGGGAGGTCCTGGCGGGTATCGGACATACTTACCGGTGAGGGGCTTCTGACCATGGCGGACAGTCTTGCGCGGGCGTCCGGCGATCAGGTCTTCGCAACAGGCGTGTCCATGGCCATTCTCAGGGAAAGCGGAATGAACGCACAGCTTCTTGCCCTCTGCGATTCCCTCCCGTCTGGAATGCCGGATTCGCTCCTCGCCCGGGGGGCGCTCTTCAGGGCCAGGGCCCAGAGAGCCCTTCAGCGGCCCGCGGGGGAATACTACGGGAGCTATCTGGATTTCGCCCTCAGGTACCCGTGGCACGGAACCGCATCCGAGGCGGCTTACCTGACCGGGAGGTTCTACGATTCGGAAAGGGACTGGCCCAGGGCAGCCGATGCATACATGGCCGCCCTGAGGTCAGGTGATTTCGGTGAGGCCAGAGCCCACTGGAGAGGGGGGTTCTGCCATTACATGTGCGGACGCGGGGCCGTGGGCGACTCCATCTGGGCGGCGGGGATAGATAAGTACCCCTACTCGGCCTGGTGCGACGAGATGCTGTTCTGGAGGGCCAGGTATGCCTGCAGGAAGGGCGATCTGGACAGCGAGCAGTCCCTCCTCAGGGAAGCAGCCCGAAGACATCCCTGGGAATTCTACGGTATCCT
>CAZXEF010000085.1:0-11227 GCA_964639605.1 uncultured bacterium
GACCCGCTCCTGTAACTCCCGTTGAACCCGAGAAACGGACCTGCGACCCGCCCAAAGATCTCCTGCGAATGCTCCATTCGCTTGATGGGGCAAGCCGCTCGCCGATATGGAGCTATTATGACAGTGAAGTACAGGGTAACACCAGGTTTCGACCGGGTGAGGCCGATGCCTGCGTTACGGTCCCTATCCCCGGATGCAGGACCGGGCTGGCGGTATCGGGTGACGGTAATCCCTGGTACGGAGAGCTTGATCCCTTCCTTGCAGGTGCCCACGCCGTAGGGGAAGCGTACAGGAATGTGGTTGCCGCAGGGGGAGTGCCCATCGCCATCACCGACTGCCTCAATTACGGGAACCCGGAAGATCCGGAGGTCTTCTGGCAGTTCCGGCAGGGAGTCGAGGGCATCGCCCTGGCATGCGGGAAGCTGGGTATCCAGGTCGAGGGGCAGCCTCTGCCGGTGGTCTCGGGAAATGTGAGCTTCTACAATCAGTCGTCCTCCGGGGGTGCCATCCCGCCGTCTCCCATCGTGGCCGTGTTCGGAAGGGTGGACGATTTCACCCTCGCCACCGACATCTCCCTCAAGGAACCCGGGAACCTCGTACTCCTGGCAGGGGTCAGAGAGGACGAACTGGGAGGGAGCCTCTACTACCGTCAGTGCCTGGACCACAGGGGCGGCAGAGTACCCGATTTCAGGGGCGACCTCGAGCGGGCGATGGCGAAGTTCGTACTGCGGTGCACCCGGAGCGGCATATCCCGCTCGGTGCACGACATCTCCGAGGGAGGACTTCTGATGGCCGCCGCGGAGATGTCACTCGTCACCAGACAGGATGCCAGACGGGGCATAATGCTCGATGGACCGACGGAGAACCCCGTCTACCTTTACTCGGAGACCCCCGGTTATCTGCTTGAGGTCACGCCGGAGGACTGGGAGGCGATGGAGCAGGTGCCGGATTTCGTTTCCGTCGCAGGCAGGGTAACGGACGAGTTCGCAGTTGCCTGCAACGGTTGGAGGATAGACCTGCAGCCACTGATCGAAAGACACACCAGTCTTCTGGACAGGCTCATCTGGAGAGAGGAGGGGGTGGAATGAGTACCCTTCCGCTGGTGGCTGTCATCCAGTTCCCCGGCTCCAACTGCGAGTACGAGACGGCCAGGGTCATACGGGAAGCCGGTATGAAAGGCCTGGTCTTCAGGTGGAACCAGCTTTCGGAGCTGAAGGACGCCGACCCCGATGCATTCGTTCTCCCGGGTGGGTTTTCCTTCCAGGACAGGGTCAGAGCAGGAGCCGTGGCTGCAAAGGAAATGCTGATGGACATCGTCTTCAGCGCTGCAGAAAGGAACAGACCGGTACTGGGCATATGCAACGGCGCCCAGGTCCTGGTGGAGAGCGGACTTGTGCCCGGATGGGAGGCCGGACGGGTCGAAGCCGCTCTGGCCGCCAATCACATCACCGGCAGAAGCGGCTACCTGAGCAGATGGATCTTCCTTCACGCCAGGGAGACGGCGGTCTCGAAGAGCCCATGGCTGGGGAAGCTGGGAACTTCGCCGATCCCTGTTCCCATTGCACATGCGGAGGGACGCTTCGTGTTCAGGGAGGAGGACCTCCACAGGACCCTCCCCGTGGAGGCTCTGGCCTACTGTGACGAGAACGGCGTCGAGCGTCCGGAGTATCCTTCGAATCCCAACGGCTCCGTTCACAACCTTGCCGCCATCATCAATACAGATGGGAACGTGCTGGCCATGATGCCCCATCCGGAAAGGGCTTTCCGCCTATGGCAGCTCCCTCCATGGATACCCGGTGAATGGGGCGACCGCATTCGGATGTCCATCAAGGCCGGGACACTGGCTGACGCCCCCGGTCCCGGAGCCCTTTTCTTCCATGGCCTGGCCGACCATTTCCAGGGAGGTCCCGATGAGTGAGACGTCCATACTGGTCAGCCTG
The DNA here is from genome assembly GCA_964639605.1 of uncultured bacterium. GTDB lineage: Bacteria > Fermentibacterota > Fermentibacteria > Fermentibacterales > JCC-6 > Aegiribacteria. The sequence continues at coordinate 1,941 of CAZXEF010000085.1, forward strand.
AAAGCCCCCGATCCCGCCGCCATGACGGCTCTCTCCACACTGATGAGGATAAGTCCTGGAACTGCTCCCCTGCTTCTTTCCAGGTACGACCACTGGCGCTTCACGGGTCCGGGCGCCGGCAGGGAGTTCGTGAGTGAGCTTGTCTCCCACTACACGGATATCGTCAACCCGAACAAACAGATATGGTCCTTCTTCGAAGGCGAGACAGACCCCATCCTAACGGACCCCGGAATGACCTGGGTGGCGGTTCTGGTCACGGACAGGGTCGACAGCATCTCGGAAAACTGGACCGGAATCCTGGGGAGAAACCACCGGGGCGTGGAGTCCGTGGGCTATTCCGTCCTGTGGCGCCTTGGTTTCCATGAGAGCATTTCCCTGGAGGAAGCCCGTGGCAGGACCATGACCATGGCTGTGACCACGCACCGTGACAGGGGCCTGCTGGCAAATCCCGTATCACAGCTGATCGAGCTCCTCGGAACCAGCAAGACTTGATATTCACCGATCATCCCTACAGCAGATACCTTCTGGAAGTCAGCAGGCCGCAGCAATACACGGGCGGTGAATGGAACCTTGCCCGCCTGAAGGGCAGCGGACCAAGGATCACACTCGTCTACCCTGACATCTACGAACTGGGCATGTCCAATTTCGGACTTTCGGTTCTCAGGCACGTTCTTCTCCGGACAGGCGCCTTCGACGTAAGGAGGGCCTTCAGTCCCGCTCCCGACATGGACGCCATTATCCAGAGAGAATCCCTACCCTGGGTGGACCTCGAAGGATGGGAACCGGTGCGTGACAGCAGAGTGGTGGGTTTCACCATTCCCTCGGAAGCCCTCTACACGAACGTCCTGCATCTCGTCGGACTGATGGGCCTCCCCCTCAGGAGCCGGGATCGACATGAGGATGATCCGGTCGTGATCTTAGGCGGAGGAGGACTCGCCAATCCCCTTCCCCTTTCACCCTTCGCCGATCTTTGCTTTCTCGGGGAGATAGAGGAAAGGGCGGAGGAGCTGTTCGGCATCCTGACCGGTGACGGTCCGAAGAGCCACCGTCTCCGAACGGCCGGTGAGATCCCGGGAGTGTTCCTTCCCGGCAGCGGACAGGATCGGGTGGAGTTCCAGCGTATAGGTTCCCTCAGCAGAGAGTACGCCCCGGTGGACCAGCTGGTGCCGAATTCCAGGATATCCCAGGACAGGGCTGTTGTGGAGATAGCCAGGGGCTGTACCAGAGGCTGCAGGTTCTGTCAGGCCTCCCAGCTCTACCGGCCTGTAAGGGAGAGACCCGCCGGTGAGGTTGTGGAGATCATGGACGGAGTCCTGGCCTCCACAGGCTGGGAAAAGGCCGGACTCCTCACACTGTCGCTTTCGGACTACTCATGCCTTCCCGAACTCCTCAGGGGAATGGATGCGGTCACGTCGAAGCACCATGCCGGCTCCAGTATGCCTTCCATGCGACCTGACACCATCCTGAGGATGAAGGAACGCTGCGACGTCACGGGCAGGCTGACCATTGCGCCGGAGGCGGGCAGCGAGACCCTCAGGGCCAGGATGAACAAACCAATGACGGACAGTACCATTCTGGAAGCGGTCAGCACCGTATTCCGGATGGGAGCCAGGGGGATCAAGCTATACTTCATGATAGGCCTCCCCATGGAGACGGAGGATGATGTCGGGGGCATCGGCAGGCTCGCCCTGAAAGTGGCCTCCATCTGCAGGGAGCATCGCCGCAATCCCAGGAAGAGCGTTACCGTGGCCCTTTCTCCCTTTGTGCCCAAGGCCCAGACCCCCCTGCAGTGGGCCCCACAGCTGGACGAGGGGAGTCTATGGCACAGGCTCGACCTGGTGAGGAAGATCTGCGGCAGGAAGGTGAACCTTGGGTGGAACAGCCCCAGGGTCGCCCGTGTGGAAGCCCTGCTCTCTCTTGGCGACGACGGTGATACTTCGGAAATGCTGGAGAAAGCCGCAGGCCTGGGGGCACGATTCGACGCCTGGACAGACAATTTCCGCTGGGATATCTGGAGTTCGGTGATCGAAGATTATCCACATCTTTCGAAGAGGCTGAAAAATGGTCTCGACCCGCATGAGGCGCTTCCCTGGGATTTCGTATCCACAGGTGTGTCAAGAGAATACCTGGAAAGGGAGTACGAAAGGTTCATGGAGGGTCTGCCCACATCCGACTGCAGGACTGGAGGCTGTAACGGCTGCGGTGCCTGCGAAGGAGGCGAAGCAACCGCTGATCCGACCCCGGCGGAGGTCAGTGGTCCGGAAACCCGTAACGGGAGCGGCTACGATGCAGTGCTCAGGGTCAGATTTTCAAAGACAGGGGCATCTGCCTGCACCTCTCACCTGGATGCGGTGAGAATGTGGGGAAGGGTGCTGCGAAGGTCTGGTTTGCCTGTTGTATGGTCTGATGGTTATGTTAGCAGGCCAAGAGTAAACTTCGGACCACCTCTGCCGCTGGGAATTGAAAGTGTTGCCGAATATGTGGATATTAGGCTGAACGCTTCCCCCGGAGGCAACCCCGCGGAACTGCTCAGCAGCTTCATGCCAGAGGGTTTCAGGGTGGAGGAGACCTGGATCCTCGACCCCGGCGCAGCCCCGCTGGACCAGGCACCCGTGGCCGCGGATTACACAGTAATGCCTGCAGGCGGGTGGACCGACGGGGAAGCCGGCAGGGCCGTGGAGGCGTTGCGGGGGCTGGAATCAGTGCTGGAAGCGGAATTGGATGATAATGCCGGTGTTCATTTCATGGCCCCGGCTGATGATAAAGGGTCCCGACCGGACCACATACTGTCAAAAGTGATGAACGGTCCGGCGAGGATAAGAAGGAATGAGATATTCCTCAAGCTGAACGGGAATGGCTGGAGATCCATGAGGTCTCACAGCAAGGATTTGGAGAAGATGTTCTTTGAAAGTTGATTTTATAATTAACTCCCATCCCGAGGTCACCAGGATCGGTATCCTGGAGGACAACAGGCTGATGGAGATAATAGTGGAGGATTCCAACGAGAAGAGGCAGGTGGGCAACATCTACCTGGCGAAGGTGAACGCGGTCCTTCCGGGGATGCAGGCCGCCTTCGTCGACATAGGCCTTGAGCGGAGCGCGTTCCTCCATGTCAGTGATGTACGTACCGGAGCGGTGGACACCGAGAAGTTCGCCAAGTCACTGGCAAGTGGTGCACCGGCCAGTACCAGGGAAACACATGAACCCATAGAGAAGGTCCTCAAGAAGGGCCAGGATGTTCTCGTCCAGGTCACAAAGGAGCCCATAGGCACCAAGGGGGCCAGGGTGACCACCAGGGTGTCCATAGCCGGAAGGTACATCGTCAGCATGCCCGGTGAGAACGTCGCGGGGATATCACGCAAGATAAGCGACAGGACGGAGAGGTCCCGCCTCCGCAAGATACTCTCCAGCGTCAAGACCCAGGGATACGGGATAATCGCAAGGACCGCCGGTATCTCGCAGGACGAGAAAGCCTTCAAGACGGACATGGAGCGGATAGTGGGCAAGTGGCAGGAGATCGGTCAGTCGGTGCTGAAGAAGAAGGCTCCGGCACTCCTCCATCAGGAGCAGGACATCGTGACTATCGCCATGCGTGACCTTGTCACTCCGGACACCCACTCCATTGTGACCGACTCCAAGATCGTGGCCAGGAACGCCAGGAAGTACCTGAAGACCTTCGACAGCGGGATCACGGGCAAACTGAAGTTCTACAGGGGCAGGACGCCCATTTTCGACCATTACGGGATCGAAGAGGAGATAACGGGCATAATGGCCAGGGAGGTGCCCCTCAAGAGCGGGGGATCCCTGGTGATAGAGCACACCGAGGCACTGGTGGCCATCGATGTCAATACAAAGAAGTATGTGGGCAGGAGAAGCCAGGACAACACCATCTTCAAGACCAACATGGAGGCTGCCAAGGAGGTGGCACGGCAGCTCCGGCTCCGTGACCTGGGCGGGATAATCGTCATCGATTTCATAGACATGGATATCCCGGAACACAGGGAAAAGGTACTGAACGCCCTTCGCAGCGAGCTTGGCAGGGACAGGTCCCCCACCAAGACCTGTCAGGTCAGCGCCATGGGGCTGGTCGAGATGACCAGGAAGAGGGTGAGGCCCAGCGTCTTCCAGGCACTGTCCGAGCCCTGCACATGCTGCGGAGGCTCCGGCAGGGTGATGTCTACGGTTTCCACCGCCACGAAGCTGGAGCGGTTCATAGAGAGGGCATCACTGGAGAAGAAGCACAAGAACCTCGTGGTCTCAGTCCATCCCAAACTGGCCGAGTTCCTCTACGAAGAGGAGGGCAAGAGGATGGACCATATAGCCTCGATCTCCCAGCTCAGCATAGAGTTCAGGGAAGATCCCAATCTGCGGGTGGACGAGTTCAGGGTCTACTCGCTCGATCTTCATGAGGAAATAACAAGTCTGTACAGCGGATCCGGGTGACCCCTGGTCACTCCGGGACGGTATCCAGTTTATCACGGAGGTGAATAATTGTACGCGATAATCGAAACCGGTGGTTTTCAGTTCAGGGTCGAACCGGGAATGAAACTCAACATTCCCAGACTGGCCTCGGAGGAGGGTGAAACCATCACCCTCGGGAAAGTCATGCTCCTGGCCGACGGCGAGGAAGTAGCCGTGGGAAGTCCGCTTGTGGAGGGAGCCTCCGTGGAGGCCCAGGTCCTCGAGCATGGCAGGGGAGGCAAGATAACAATCTTCAAGCGCAAGAGGCGCAAGGGATATGAGAAGACCAGGGGCCATCGCCAGGATTACACAAGGATAGAGATCAAGTCCATCAACGGAGGATAGGGGTATTATGAGTCACCCCGTGGTCCTCTCGGGAAGAGAGATCGCATCGAAGGTCAGGAAGTCCCTGGCCCAGGAGATAGCGGCAACCGCCGGCAGACCTCCCGGTCTTGCCGTTGTAATGGTCGGGGAGGATCCCGCCAGCGGCATATATGTTTCCATGAAGGAAAAGGCCTGCAGAAAGGCGGGCATCTCCAGCAGCATCGCCAGGCTTTCCGGTACCGTGACCCAGGATGAGCTTCAGAGGGAGATAGACAGGCTCAACGATGACGAGTCCGTGGATGGGATTCTGTGCCAGCTCCCTCTTCCCGGCCACCTGTCCCCCGACACCGTGGCTTCGGCCATCCTTCCCTCGAAAGATGTGGACGGCCTGCACCCCGTCAACGTGGGGAAGCTCTGGAGGGGTGAGGATGGACTGTTTCCGTGTACTCCCGTAGGTATCACGGCCATGCTCGACCATTACGGGATAGTAATGGACGGTGCCAGGGCCGTGATAGTCGGCAGGAGCAACATTGTGGGCAAGCCCATGGCGGCCCTCCTCCTTCGCAGGCATTCCACGGTCACCGTTGCCCATTCCCATACCCCGGACCTCCAGGGTCTGTGCTCAACGGCGGACATACTCATCGCCGCGGTGGGGAAACCCCGTTTCATCACGCCTGGTTTTGTGAAATCCGGGGCCACGGTCATCGACGTAGGGACCAGCCGCACGGCCGAGGGCCTGTCGGGTGATGTGGACTACGAGCCCGTTCTTGAGAAGTGCGGTGCCATAACACCGGTTCCGGGAGGTGTGGGACCGCTGACCATAGCCTTCCTGCTCAGCAATACGGTAGCGGCGTGGAGAGCCGCCCGGACCAGAGGCTGACACGGCCGGCAGACCGCCGGGAGCTTGACATTCGCAGTCCCGATGCTTTATCCCTATATTCGTGCAGGAAACGGAGGCGTCAGTACCTGCCGACCTGCTGGGTCTGCAACAGGAAGCTGCATGAGGTGAGTCTCTGCGGTCGCTCACACTATGGGATTGGGAGTGCTGATGGAAGGTTTATTCGTTGTAGAGCTGGTCGGTGTGGCAGGCCTGTTCATCGGTCTGGGCTTCTTCATCTCCAACGTCCTGAAGATGCGCAAAACCCTCACCGAAATGGAGGATACCCTCAGGATCCTTGGGAATGAGATAAAGGAGCTGACACCCAGGTTGTCCTCGGCACTTCAGGAGATAGAAAAGACCGGAGAGGACATAGGCATTCTGGCGAATGCCACCACGGTTCTCGTCAACAGGGTGAACGGGAGGGAGGGCACCTCCCCCATGGTGGATGGGATGGCCAGGATGCTGCCGGTCATGGTCTCCATTGCCCGTTATTTGATTCCCGTGTTCACTTCCAGGAAGAACAGGACATGAAATACTTCCTGTTCCTTACCGTGCCCATTCTGCTGGCGGGCTGTGCCGGTCCGGCCTCGGGACCCCTCAAGGGAGTCCTGGTGGTCTATCCGGCTGAAATGGAAATGGACCGGCTGGAGAGCTTCCTGAATGACATTCAGATCCAGGTTACCACCGTCGAGCCGGAGGACGTGTTCGATTTTTCCGTCTGCTCCAGCCAGCAGTTCCAGGACGACCTCAAGACCCGTCGCACGATTCTGTTCCTTGTCGATGAGCCTTCCTCTCTTCCCGACGACCTGGAGCCGATGGATGGCATCTACCAGGGAGAAGACCTCTGGGCCACAGGGCAGGCGGTGCTGGGAGTCGTCCTCCCTGAGTTCGATGATCCCGACCTTCTGTCACACAGGCTGGAGGCCGCATACCAACAGCACCTGAGCGATTACATCTACGGCAGTTTCGTTTCGACACAGATGAGCAGTCCTGCCAGGATAGACAGCCTTCTTGCCTTTGGGTTCAGCATGGACATCCCTAAATCCTATTCCCTTACTGAATGGGACCCCGATGGAGGGTTCCTGCAGTACCAGAGGAGGGTTTCCGATGAGTGCCTGCTCCTCCTCAGTGTTCGGTGGATAGAGGACGATGCCCTGCTTTCGCCGGAGGACGCCGTTGTCTGGCGGGAGGCGGTGGCCAGGCACCATTTCTACGATTCCGCCGCCGACTCGGTGGATCGGTCAATGGTCCAGGTGGAAGCCCTTGATCTGCATGGTCTTGAGGGCTGGAGGCTCCTTGGCATGTGGAGGAATCCCGAGCACCTGAACGCCGGGGCGTTCACCAGTTATGTTCTCAGGAGCGGTGGACGAAGGTTCCTGCTGGACATGGAGGTCTTCCATGAGCACAGGGAGAAGGAGCCTTACATACGCGAGGGCTGGATAATAATGAATACTTTCATTCCGGGGGAACAAAATGGCCAATAACGTATCCATGCAGGAGCTGGAGCAGGTAGAGAGCGAATGGGTAAGCAATCCTTCACCCATACTCTGCGCCAGGTTCGCCGACCTTCTGAGACAGTCCGGCAGGTTCGATGAATCCTTCAAGATAGCGGAAGAGGGTCTCAAGCAGTGGAAGGATAACAGCTCCATCTCCGTGGTCCTGGGCAAATGCTATCTTGACGCTGGACTCCTGGAGAAGGCCCTGGAGATCTTCGAGAAGGTCCGGTCGGCACAACCTCAGAACCTGGTGGTCCTGAGGAACCTGGCCGAGATTTATTTCCGCAGGGAAGAGTGGGACAGGTCCGTCAGACTCTTCGAGGAGTACCTCTACGAGAATCCAGGCGACGAGGATGCCAGGGAGATGCAGGAGAAGGCAAGGTCCGGCAAGGGCACATCCATCGAGGACCTCTTCTCGGAAGATGGTTCCGGGGTGACGGACGACGAAACCATGGGTGAAGGGACAGATGATGACCATATCTTCCCGGACACCGACAGAATGAAGAAAGTACTGCAGTCTCAGGGTTACGCTTCCGAACCCTCACCTGGAACCGTTGCGCCGCAGGAGGAGACCGATGCTGCGGCCGAGTATCCCGTCGAGAAGGACACTGCCTTCGAGAGGGCGGCTCCCGCAAGCCTCCTGGAGTTCTTCACCGACAGCGAGAAAGAGGAACTTAAACTCGAATCCTACGACGGAGAGGAGTAATGGGCCCATCTCCCGCAGTGGCCGTGATCAACGGTCCCAATCTCGGAGAACTGGGTGCAAGGGAGCCTGAGATCTACGGAAGGGTGACCCAGGACGAGCTGGTGGAGATGATACGCGAAAGGGCCCGGCACTACGGCCTGGATCTGGAGTTCTTCCAGTCCGACATTGAAGGTGAGCTTGTCCGGGCGGTGAACTCCGCATCGGGCCGGACCGTGGGACTGGTAATAAATCCCGCTGCATATTCCCACTACTCCATCGCCATACTGGATGCCATGCAGGCTTTCCAGGGACCGGTGGTGGAGGTGCATATGAGCAGGGTCCTGGCCAGGGAACCTTTTCGAAGCAATCTCGTGACTGCCGCAGCGGCGGACGCGTTCATCGCCGGAGCTGGAGCCGAGGGTTACCTTCACGCTCTGGACATCCTGCTGGAAATCAGGAACAGAAAAGACGGAGGTATCATCAGTGCCCACCAGCAATGATTTCAGGCGCGGTATGGTCATAGATCTGGACGGGACCCTCTGCCAGATAGTGGAATTCCAGCATGTCAATCCTGGGAAGGGCGCCGCGTTCGTCAGGTCCAGACTGAAGGAGATCATCTCCGGCAAGGTCCTGGACCGGACCTGGAGGGCCGGGGAGAAGGTTACCGAGGTCAGGGTGGAGCACAGGGTCTGGGAGCTCCTTTACAAGACCGATATGGCCTGGGTTGTGATGAACCCGGACACCTACGAGCAGATCCATCTGGATAACGACATGGTCGGGAACGCCGCCAGCTACCTCGTGGAGAACAGTGAGATCAAGATTGCCTTCGTTGACGACAATCCGATCATGGTGGAGCCTCCCGACACGGTTGAGCTTGAAGTGGTGAAGACCGACCCCGGTCTCAGGGGCGATACCGCCAGCGGAGGGTCCAAACCGGCGGTCCTGGAGACCGGCCTGAAGGTCCAGGTCCCCCTCTTCATACAGGAGAAGGACATCATAAAAGTGGACACCCGGAGCAACAGCTATCTCGAGAGGGTCTCGTCCTGAACCCAAGCCGCATCGTGCTCATCCCGACCTACAACGAGGCACCCAATGTAGGACCCCTTTACGACAGCATCAGGGAGCAGTGCGATTTCCATCTCATGTTCATAGACGACGGTTCGCCGGACGGGACGGCACTGAAAGTCGAGGAACTGGCGCGGAAGGACCGGAAGGTCCTGCTTCTCCAGAGGGGACGGAAGGAGGGGCTGGGCAACGCATACCGTGATGCCTTCCGGAGGGTCAGGGCTGAAGGCGGATGGGACCGTGTCTTCATGATGGACGCCGATCTTTCCCACCAGCCCGTCCATCTGAGCTCCATCGACAGGGCCCTGGAGGATCATGCCTTCGTTCTTGGCTCCAGGTACATCCATGGGGTCAGCGTCCTGAACTGGTCGATCCT
>CAZXEF010000086.1:0-11164 GCA_964639605.1 uncultured bacterium
GAGGTCAGGCCGACCCCGGCCACCACGGGAGTGGCGCGGACCCTGTACCTGTCCAGCACACCGCCCTGTTCCATGAACCGCCCGGCGCCTTCGAACATCAGCCCCTGTCCTCCAAGGTTCACGGTCACTATGTCGTCGTTGCCTGAATGGTCAGGGGGCAGGGACCAGGCGTAGAGGGAGCTGTCCGCCTCCAGCTGACCGGGAGGGCTGTACCCGCTGGAGACCAGTCTGCCTCCTATACCGAGGCCGGGGCCGTCCTCCCAGAATTCCAGTCTTCCCGAGGCGGAGATGTACGTGCCCTCCCTTGTGGTCCGGTCGGGATTGAACATGTTGCCGGTCCTTCCGGAGAATGCGGCTTCCAATCCCAGGTCCAGCTGGTCCCCTCCGTAGCCGAGGGACATTCCGGCTGTCCTGTAACCCACGGGTATCTGCACGTACTGCCTTGGCAGATGTGTGCCGTTCCCTTCCCCCACCCAGAGGTAGCCGCCGCTGGAACTGTCGTAGAGGTAGTCTCCCCCACCGTCCGGGGGGCGGCCGAACACCACGCTCCAGTCCCCCTGATCGGGGCCCTGATATACATAGTGGTCAAGAGAATCCAGAGAATAGTCTCCGTGGCCTTCCCCAACGTATTCGGCTCCGTCGATCCAGGCTTCCGAAGGATCCTCCCCCGCCTGGCTCAGGACCTCTTCGGCCTCCTCCGTGAGCACGAACCCCAGGGGCGAACGTCTGTCGTCCTCGCTGTAGAAACCTCTGACGTCTATCAGCAGAGGACCTGCCGAATAGCTCCCGGAGCCTGTGACATAATCCTTCCGGAACCCGTCGCCTCTCTGGAAGAATGTGATCTCCACTCTCTGGTCGCTCCTGATCAGCCTGGTGGCCGTGAATGTGATGAGCCCTGCGGTGTACTCCATCTCGTAATCCTCAGTGGCGCCGCGCTGAAGCAGGTGACCGTCCAGCCATACCTTCTCGCTCCCCGGCACTATCTCCCAGCCGGTGGTCACCTGGTATGGACCCTGAATGCCTTCCCGGGTGTAGAACACGGTCCTCTGCCTCGTGTCGCTGGAGGTTCCGTAACCGGCTCCGGCGGAGTAGGTATCCGTAAGCTCACCGCTTGCGTCAATGCCGCTGACCTCTCTTCTCCACGAGAGAGGACCGGTCTCGCCGTTCCCGCTGCGCCATTCCATGTCGCCCAGCCTGGCTTTCCACCGGCCTCCGTCGACAATGAAGAATATCCTGTCCAGCTGGGAGACCAGCTCCGAAGAGTAAGGGCCGGACGCCAGGTTGCGGTCGGTTACGCTGCCTGAAACGGTTATCCCGGGAGCGGCTGTGCCCTCGACGGATATCCTGGTGCCCTGGTCGAGGCCTCCACCCTCGCCCACGGAGAAGCCTATCCTCTTTGAGCCGGAGATGTACAGACCCCGCTCGAGGAAGGGATTGGTCTGGTAGGTGGGCAGCTGCTCTATCACCTGCCTGTCGGCGAATCCCACATCGAGGGCGGTGGACGAGGGGACGCTCAGGTCCAGGGTCTCGAAGCTCAAGGTGACCGTGCTGCCGGCGGGGGGAGGGGGGGACAGCAGAAGGCCGGTCCTGGAGCCGGATGTGCCGGGAACCGCTTCGAGGGTGTCTCCTCCTGCAACGGCGATTATGGTGCCCGGTGCGACCCACAGGGAGTCGGGGACCTCAAGGAACGATGATCCGTCGCTCTGGTATTCCAGGGTGATCGAAAAAACAGTCAGCAGGGCAATGGTGATCATGCTCACCTGAGGACCATGGCCCTCTCTTCCCCGGGAGACCAGAGAAGGCAGTACCCCCCTCCGCTGGAGAAGGAGACCCTTGAGAATTCATGTTCCGCTGGAAGTCTGAGGAGTTCCATGCCATCCCGGGTGCACAGACAGGAATCAAGAAGCACCACAAGGGTCTCCCCCTCAGAAGACCACGTGCCGGATGAGGGCAGGGGCTGGGGAGCATGGAACTCCCCCAGGACCATTGACTCATCCGGTGCCGAATAGACGAACCTGTTCCCGAAGGGAGTCAACTGGCCCTCGCCTGAGCCCTGCAATGCGGCCACCTCCGCGTCAGGGTCCCTGAGGGACCTGATCCTTCCCTCGGCCCTGGAGACATAGAGGACTGAAAGCCCGGCTATGGATATGTCCCCGGGCAGTCTGCCGGCTTCCCAGGAATCCATGAGCACCCCGTTCCTGTCGTAGCGGTAGACCATGTCAGTCACTTCCCCAGTGGCGTACCATCCCCAGGTCTGGTCGACGCACATTCCCCCGGGCAGTACTATCTCGCCCAGGTCATACTCGGTTGTGGAGCCGTCGGCCGATAAGATCACGAGATGGGGCAGGCCCCGCATGAGAAGGAAGACGTCCCCGGCGCTGTTGATCTCGGCGTCGACAAGGTCCCCGGGCAGCTCTATGTAACGGAGGTCATGAAAGGCCGCGAAAGACAATGCCGGCTGAAGCGCGACCAGGAGCAGGGAGAGGAAAAGCCGTGGAAACGGAACTGGCTTATCGCACAACTGCGAACGAACCGGTTTCCACTCTGCCTCCCTGGCTGAATCTGAAGAAGTAGGTGCCCGAGGAGAGTTCGGAAGCCCCCGGATAGGCCAGCGTGGCCTCCCCGCTTCCAACGGAGGGGAACTCCACGGTCTCCACATGCCCGCCGTCGAGGGTGAATACGGACAGCTCCGCGTCTCCGCCCGCGGACCAGATCTGGATGTACAGGGTCCCGGGGCATGGCTGGGGGTAGAGGGCGAACTGTCCGGAGGCGGACACCACGGAACCCGCGGAAACGTCCAGGTCCAGACCGCTGAAGGAGCTGCACATCAGAAGGATGTCGGCTGTCTCGGGAAGGGGTACGGCCACATCGTTGGCCGAGCCCGTGTCCAGCGTCTGGAGGAGTCCCTCATCATGGTCGAACAGGTATGCCCGCATGTCCCCGAGGCCGGTGCCGTCGGCCCTGAAACTGCCGGACACGCCTTCGTCGACCGAATAGTAGTTTCCCTGGTAGGAGGACATGGAACCGCCGATGTGCTGGAAGGGATCTGATTCTATCACGAAGCTGTAGTCCAGGCCGGGCCTGTTCCCCGGTGACACCGTATCGTAGTCGGATATCCTGAACGAATCCCAGCCGTACCTGCCGTTCCCGAAGTCGGGGTCGTCTATCCAGCATGCCAGCATCCAGTCGGCCAGCACCTGGTCCATGTCCGGGGTCTGTCCTGTGACGTCGCGAATGGCCTGGCTGATGCCCGATACCCCTCTGTCGGAGACCCTGAGGGACCTGAAAAGGAAATCGTCCCCGCCGTAGTTCTCCCACAGGTATGAGAAGAAGAGAAAACCCGCGCCGTACCCGGCCACGTACTCGATGTCGTCGGCGAGATTCGTCCACTTGATGGGCGTTATCCCCCCCACCTCCAGGAAGGTCTCAACCTGGAAAGCCGGGAAACCGCATACGAAGGTACCGGACTGGGCCTGGTTCTCGATCACCCACAGCTCCTCGGAGCTGAAGGGTTCGATACCCCACTGGATGAGGTGAACGAACTCGTGCGAGGCGGTGTAGGCGGCGTCGTACTGGTCCGCCGGGAAGCAGTCTATGTACAGCATCTCCACTTCGTTGGAATGACCCCCGTAGTAGAGGTACGCCTCGGTCTCGGTGAACTGGTTGTAGGGACTGAAGAAGCCGGCGAAGTAGGCTCCCCCCTGCTCCGGATCGAACCCGTCCCGTATGTCCAGTACCAGGAAGTAGACCTTCGGATCGCCGTCAATGGCATCGGGAGGCTGACCGAAGACGTCTATGTCCTTCTCGACTATTCCCCCGGGACCTGATGGGGTTTCGGTCTCCAGTGCCGCCGCGAAGGCGCTGACGGCGTCCTGGTCGTAGTGGACGTCCCACTGGGAATCCTCCACGAAGATGTAGGTGTGGTACCCCACATACCTGCAGGTGGCGGGGGTGAGGTAGAATCTGGGAATTGCCTCGCTGTAGTCTATGGACCAGAAGTTGATGGTGTCACCTATCTCGTGTCCCTTGGCGCCTGCCAGCGGCCCTGTGGGCTGGAATGCGGGGTCGTGCCGCCTGTCTATCTCCATCAGGCCCGGCACCCGGGGTGTCCCGTCGGTCCAGTAGGCCGAGGGAGAGGCGCCCAGCAGTATGGCCAGCATCAGCACGGCCATCAGAACCTGGCCCCGATGGAGAACCTGAAGGAGGAGAAGTCACGTCTTTCAGGGAAGGAAAGAGATGTGTAGATGCCAGGGGTGTTCTCGTCCAGAAGGGACGCGTCTATGACGCTGACCGCCCTGTTCACCAGGGCGAAGGCGGTTATATAAAGGCTCCTCCTGAACCACTCCCTGCTGTCCTGCAGGCGGCTGGCGAACTGGGCCCTGGCCGCGTCGGAGGACCAGTCCCAGCTGTCGTCGCCGTATTTCGCGTGGGACTCGTAGTAATCGCGCTGGGCTTCCGGATCATCCGGGTAGTAGTACCGGGCCAGCCTGTGAATGTAGTCGTTGTACTCCATGCTGGAGTCGAAATCCGACAGGTCGTCGAGGAAATCCCCCGACATGCCGTCCACCGAAATGCCCGCCTCGGACATTGCCAGCCAGGTGTAGTCGTCCCGCTTGAAGGTCCCCTCCAGGTATGAGAGCCCCACTCCGGCCCAGGTGACCAGGTCCAGGCTCATGAAGACTATCCCCCTGGTGGAGTGTCCAAGGTGCATCTGGCCCCATCCGGGGAGCAGGGCGGACCTGAGCATGGCGCCGCCGCGGGAATTGATCGCCCGGGCGGTCCCCGCCGTTAGCAGGAGCACGATCATGAGTAGCATTACGGTTGTTCTTTTCATCAGTTGATCACCGCCGCGTGGAATATGGCTTCTGTGGAGCCTTCGGCTGAGGATATGCCGAGGCTGACGAAGTATACCCCGGGCGCCAGGTCCTCCGTGTCCCATGTCTCTTCCCAGGCGGCCCCCCCCGGGGCGCTGCCGCTCAGGTGAGTCACCAGATCGCCCGCCATGTTGAAGACGCGTATTTCCCAGCTGCAATCATGGCCGGGCCGGAACCTGATGACGCCGCTGCCGGTCTGGACCGGGTTGGGATAGACGTAGAAAGTGCCCGGGTGCAGCAGAGAACCGGATGACTGAAGAGTGGGAAGGTCCCGGCTCCACCAGCAGTTGCATCCCGACTGGTCCAGGCCCGTGAACCATCCCCTGGGCTGGAAATCTGTGTTCCAGCAGTATACGGTACCGTTGCTCCCGGCCGCCGCCACGCGCCATTCCCCCGATTCCTCGGGATCCCAGAGCAGGGGTCTGCCCAGTGGCCGGTCCCCTACAGAAACCGGGAATATTCCGCTCTGCTCTCCCATTCCGTCCAGCAGGCACACCCTGCCGTCATCCATGGTCAACAGTGCGAACCCGGAGCCTCCGACTCCTGCGCGGCCGCTTCTGAAACCTGCAACCAGGCTGTCCTGAAGCAGACGGGCGGGCCAGTTTTCCATAGTTGCGCCTGAAGATCCCACGGCTGCGATACCGTCCCATGTGAGGATCACTGTCTCGAGCCTTCCGTCTTCATCAGGATCGGCGAAACAGGGAGAGGAGAGAGGGGGAGCAGGGAGAATGGCCGGGAATCCGGGAAGGAGGCCGCCCCCGATGTCCCATGCGTACAGGTAGTCTCCGCTCACTGCCACTACGTCCGTTCCGCCGTCCCTGTCTATATCAGCCGCCAGGGGGAAACTTATGGTCTCGTCCCCGGGTGTAACGGGCCAGCCCTGAACCCTGCCGCCGCCGAGGTTCCAGAGGTGGACCCTTCCGTCAGCCGTGGTTGCTATAAGTCCCGGCTGCTCCAGGTCGGAGTAGACGGCCAGTCCTGTCACCGGCGCCTGAACCTGCACTGGCCATCCGCTGACCATGTCGCCGGAGCCGTCGAAAAGGTGTATTCTCTGGTCGTCGTCCGCTACAGCCACGATGCCCAGTTCCGAACTGATCAGCGCCTGGATCCCTCTGGCTGCTCCAGGGAGCGTGACCGGCCATCCACCGGGCTCGCTCCACTCCAGGTCCCTGAGATGCACCTGGCCGTCGATCCCGCAGATGAGCAGCAGTTGATCACCCCCGGAGAAACTTCCCGCCACAGGCGGGGCCGAGACCCCGAGACCCATTGAGTGGGGACCTTCTCCATCGATCTCGTAAGCAAGTGCTATCCCGGAGGAAGTAGTCACTACGAGCCTGTCATCCATACCGTCGGCGTTCTTCCAGAGGACGGGTCCGTAACTCAGGGGACTGGCATGTACCGGCCATCCCTGGCATACGGTGGACCTGGTGACCTTCACGTCCATCTGGTTCCCGGGATCGTCCAGGACCTCCACGGTCACGAAGGTCCTGCCGCCCCAGCTTGCGTCGCTGGAAGGCTCAGAGGAGGGAGAGAACTCCCATGCGTAGCCTGAGGGAAACCACGGGTCGAACTCGCTTCCCTCGTATCCGTAGATGTCCGGCAGTGAATAGTCGAAGTCCTGTATCCCGTCCGCCTCCTCCAGGTCCACGCCCTTGTGGTCAGGGTCTACGTTCACGATGTTGGCTCCCACGTAGTCGCCCAGTCGTGTCTGGTCGATGTGCCATATCAGCACTCCGGAACCAGCAAGCCCGAAGTCGTGCTCGTCCACCCCGCACATCCCGTCGCCGTTCGGGTCCCGCTGCCTGTTCTCGATGAGGAGGTACTCGGTCCCGTTGAGGGGGACCATGAGGATGGAATCGTCCGGGGCGAGGGTGAACGTGCCGCTTTCCACCTCCCTGGGAGCATCCCATCCAAGGAAGATCCTGCACCAGGCACTGGGGGCGGAAGGCCAGTAGCCGCTCATCATCCACTGACCGTAGCCCATGAGGTCCCATCCGCCCACACCGACATTTCCTGTATAGGTGTCGTAGAGGTCGGGAAGCCCCAGCTGGTGGCCGAACTCGTGGACTATCGTGCCCAGGACGCCCAGCCCGAAACCGTCCTGGGATTCCTGCTCGGGCACGATCATGCCCTCGGCAACATAAACGCCGTCATTCGTGGGAATGCCTTTGTAACCCGTACCCGCCCCCGGGAGGTAGTATGTCAGGTCGGTGAGGGTGAGGAACAGGGAACCTATGTCCCCGGGACTGTTGCGGTAAATGTCCGCCTCCTGGCCCGATCCTGCGTGAATTACTATCACAGCGTCGTACTGGCTGAAATCAACGTCCTGGTCCGCAAGGAGCACAGCGTCGTACAGCAGGAGGCATGAGCCCTCCACATAATATTCGTCATCCCCATAGTGCATCATCTGGTGGTCCACGGTGTAGCAGCCGTCGAGCCCCGAAGGGTAGATGTCTATGTCCAGGACAAGTTCGCCGCCGCTGACATCCTCATAATAGGAGGAGATATCGTCCGCTATCGCCCGGAAGTAGACCCGGTCGTGGGGAGGGTCCGCATCCAGGTCCATCATGCCGTTGCCGCTGGTGAGATCGGTGAAGTCCTCCAGGAACTGGACCCTTATCATGCAGACGTTCATCGTCTCGTCGGTACCGTCACGTGAAGCCGGTCCCGTAATGGCCCTTCCCTCGGAAGGCCTTTCGTGCAGAGGGGGCATGATCCCGTCCACCAGGGGGGGAGCCGCAGCGGCAGCTCCCATCAGAACCAGCAGTATAGCAGGAAGGGTCCTGGCCATCGGCGGCTAGAATCTTACCGAAAGGGAATACTTCGAGTTGTACTTGCCGGAGCCCTGGAGGTTCTCCTCGACCGGTATGAAGGCCATGTCCAGCTGGAAACCGGAGTACTGCAGACCGGCGCCGAACGTCGGCCCCTGTATCGTCGAAATGCCCTCGGTGTCGTGAATGTACCCTGCCCTGAGAGCCAGCAGGTCGTAGTACCAGAATTCCGCCCCCGCGCCCCACTTGTTCTCGTTGAACTCCTCCCCCAGGCCGTCCTCGACATTGGTGAGGATCTTGCTGTAGTCGGCCGTGCAGCGGAGCCTGGAGAGGTGGCTGTCAAAGGGGATATAGGCGAGGCCGGCCCTCAGGGTCCGGGGAAGGGGGTTGTTCTCGGTATTCCCGCCGTAGCTCATGTTGGGTCCCAGGTTGGAAAGGCAGGCTCCGATGTTGATCTGCCCTATGTTCTGGATGCCCAGCTGTTCCATCGGAAGCTGGTAGAGCACTCCAAGGTCCGCTCCGAAGGAAGTGCCCTTGCCCGAATCCTGGTAGTAGAGGTGGTCGTAGATGAACTTGAGGCCCAGTCCCACCGAAACACCCTGGGCTACTTCGGTGCCGAAGGAGCCGGTGGCGGCAATGCCGTAGGAGTAGAACTCGCCCAGTTCCTGCCCGGACTCGGTGGTCTCCAGCTGCTCTCCCATGGACATGAATGTTATGTTACCCCCCACGCCTCCCCAGCCGTCTATGTAGTTGGAGTAGCCGAGGAATTCGTAATAGAGGTCATCAGCGAGCTGAGGCAGCCAGTTGCTGTGCTGAAGCGTTATCTCCTGGACGGAGGTGTCGGCAAAGGCAAGCCCTGCGGGATTCCAGTACGAAGCAGTGGCATCATTGGCCAGGGCCGTGAAGGCCTCTCCCATGCCATTGGGCCTGGCGCCCGGAGTGATGGTCATCCATATCACGCTGGCGGTGGACCCGTAGGAAACACCTGACAAAGCCAGAACAACAGTTAAGATAAGAAGTCCTTTTATCATGGTTCCTCCTGCAAAGTACCGAAGTCCAGCTTCGGCATTATGTTACTTCATCGTAACGCATTTCATTCAAAGCTTTCATTCACTGAGCTATTCATTCCTCATCACGGCTATGATCCCCGTGACCTCGGACGTCTCGCCGGACCCTGATACGGATGCCGCGGATACAAGGAAAATATAAGCACCGCTGGCAACTCCGTCTCCGTCAGCATCCCGGCAGTCCCACCAGCGCTGGTTATATCCTGATTCACCTTCGATGTTCCCGAAGCGGGCCACCCGTCTTCCCGCCACAGTATAGATGGAGATCTCCACCGTCCCAGGGGAGGTCTGGGTCCAGTTGATGGAAGTGCCGTCAGAACACGGATTGGGATACGGGAATACATCGAAGATCCCGAAACTGTTGCCCTGGGTCACGGAGAAATCCATTTCCGCTTCGGAGATATTGAGCAGACCGTCCGCGGCTCTGAGGCTGAGAGTGTGTCCTCCAGGTTCCAGTATCCCTATGCTGCAGCTCAGGTTGCCCGTGGTGCTGGAGCCCCTGTTGTATTCGAAGTAATCCGACACATCCTGCGGCGTCCCGTCAATATACAGGGCCAGCTGAAGTCCCACGTTCCCCAGCAGGTTTATCCCGGAGCTGTCCGACAGCTGGGCACGGGCGACTATCTCGCCTGAGACTTCAGGACTGGTGGAGTTCCTGTACCCCTCGATCCAGAGCTCTATCTCGGGACCCTGGGCATCCGCCGAAGGATCACCCCTGAGCAGCCGGGCTGGGTATGTGGAAGAAGCTGCCAGCCCCTGTCCGCTGATGAATGTAAGCTGGGTCCTTGCCAAGCTTCCGGTATCGGAGTCAATGGGGACGAACATCTCGGCTGAGAAGCCCGGTCCTGCCACTGCGGTTCCGGAGAAGAACCTGCCGGGAATGGTGAGATAGCCTATGGGAAGGTACTTCCTGAAAGTGTAATAAGTGTCTGGAGTGCAGGATTCCCAGGCTTCCACCATCATCAGTCCCTGATCGGGAGCGGTGCCCGTCACCGAGTTCCGCTCTCCTGTGAAGAGGGAGTCGCCGTCAATTCCGAACGTGTTCCAGGGGTATGCCAGGGGAATACTGCCGTCCCCGAAGAGTATGTACTGGGCGTTGTTGGTGCTGTAACCCGCGTCTATCTTGCCCATTAGCACGCACATCCCGACCGAAAGCTCCCGCCTGGTGAAGAGGTGGCTGAATATCCGCCCCACAAGGACCTCGTTCAAGGGCCCTGAGGTCTTGTCCGAAGCCCCCATTCCGATGATCGCACCGCCTGCAGGAGAGGTCGTCACCTGCTGCCCGATGCATTCGGTGGAAGGATTCTGGAACTGGCCCACGTCGCAGGAGCCGAAGAACGCTACCGGAAGACGGGGACCGCATGCGAGGAGCCCCACATCCTCGAGGTACAGGAGACCCTCGTCGGCCAGCTGATCGAAGGAACCGTGACCCAGGTAGAACGCTACAAGGGCACCCCGGCTCCACATGTCTATGAAGTCGGATCTGGCTTCCGGCTTCCTCCAGATGCTGTTCCAGTCGTAGAAGATCATGTAGAGCTTCTCGGGCCTCAGAACGTCAGGCAGCGAGTCGGTCAGCAGTCTTTCCACTTCCTGTGTATGAAACCTCTCGTCGGTTCCGTGGAGGGGTGAACGCTCGTCATCGGCTGCTCCAATCACGGTTGTCTGCCAGGTTCCCCTGTTTCCCCCTTCGCGGTACTCACAGGAGCGCTCCACCACCATCTGGAGATCCGAGGCATTTCCTATGCCGATCCTCGAAACCGCGAGCTGGGGAAAGCTGCAACCCTCTGTGATGGCGAACTCGTCATCGCTGACAAGGTTCGTTGCACCGATGTACTGGATGTCGATGTGGGATATCTTCGACGATGTAAAGTTCCTCGGGTCCCAGGTGCCTCCCCCCACCAGCACAAGGTCGGACGGTATCGGGTCCCAGTTGTCCACCATGTAAGAGACCATGGCCCTGATCGCCCCGGGGTCCCGAATCCCGCCATTGAACTCCTGGTAGACTTCGGAGGCTGAGAAAGACAGCGCTCCATCCCTTCCGGCCAGGGGCTCTATGTCGTCAAGGAACTGGTCCGCGGCCACGTAGACGCACTGCGCCCCTCCGACGGAGCCCATGATCCTGCCCGGCGTCTCATACCTTACCTCCGCCGGCGAAGGCATGGCATCCTCATCGACTATCCACAGCTCCCTCGATAGCCACGCCCCGGGGACCTGGAACTCGAAGCTCAGTGGGTCGTCGGGAAGTATCCTTTCGGCAAGCGTATCCCCTCCCACAAGGAAGACAAGTGAGTTCTCCAGCCCGGCATCCCAGGTGAACCCCTGCCTGTCGTAGACGGGCCACCATTCAAGCGGTACATGTGACTGGCCGGCGGCGGTGGCGCCGGACCAAGGGAATACTTCGAACCAGTCAAGGTAGATGATGTCGCTGCCGAACTCCCGGACTATCTGCAGC
>CAZXEF010000087.1:0-10972 GCA_964639605.1 uncultured bacterium
CCGGGAAGAGGCCTCATCCCGTTACAGCTTGCGGTAAAAGAAAACCGGGAAGAGGTTGCTCTTCCCGGTTGCTTCAAACTGCTGATGCAGTTCTAGAATACTGTCTTGATGCTGCCCCAGGTAGATCTCTGAAGCGCAAGCGCATCATCGAAGATGAGTTCGAAGGCTGCATCGGTGGTCTGAGCCGTCCACCAAACCGTACCAAGGCCGTCGAAGCCCTGGACGCAGGGAGCCATCGTGACCGGCTCGGCCTGTATCCATCCGTACTGACCAAACGGATTGAGCGGGAAGGCCTTCCTTATCTCGAACCAGTAGGTCTGGTTGGGGTCGAAGTCTACCCACGGAGAGAACACATACTCGCACATGTAATTGGCACCGTCGAGAATTTCTGTGTACTCGCCGGGGTTGATCATCCAGCTGCTGATGGCCGATGAGTGCTGGGGAAGGGTGGGAGCTGTTCCTGTACCGTCGTCGAGGTAAAGGTAGATTTCAACGGGGGAATCCACGGGACCGGGACCTGGGTTCCAGTATCCGCCCCACCAGCGGATCTTGTTGATGCTGGTGGATGCCGCGAACTCGAAGTCGTCGGCAACACCGGCATCGTAGGTAGGATAGTAATCAGGGAAGTACTGCGATCCCATTGCGTATCCGGTGGGAAGCTGGGACCAGTATACGGTCTCGGCCTCGCTGCCCTGCCAGCTGGTGCCTCCCTGGACACCGCCGATCGCAGTTATATGTCCGGCCATGGCAATAGATACAGCAATTACCATTACAAGAAAGACAAATCTCATATTGATCTCCTTCCAATATTTTTAAGTAAGAACACTAATCATGAACATACCTATGCTGATACTCATGTCGAAGCAGGGATGCATTGTCAACCCTTGAACGCTTTCTCACGGTTCCACAAGATTGCCTGATACTATGCGCCGTGAGTTCTGGTCTATATTATAATGACACTGAACGATCGAACCGTCTATTCATCAAGGGAGTCTGACCATGGGATCTTACCCATATCCTGTTCCTGGGTCCGTCATACGGTTCGTGACCATCTGCGGGTCCGACAGCCTGTCAGTAATGGCCAGAACTGATCCGTACGCCCGATGAACTCCCTTAGAAGTACCCTGCTGACAACCGTTCTTCTTACGGCATGCTCTTCCGCCCTCGGTTCACCGGACTGGTCGCCCACGGCAGGAGTCCAGGTGACTGTTCCACAGAAGCTCAGCGTATCACTGGGCATCAGTTCCGTCCCATGGGGCCGCGTATGGAGCAGCGACGGCGGTGTGCTGCTGCGACTGGAGCCAGGTTTGTCAGGGGGCAAACTCCACCTTGGAGTGAGGAATGTTCTGAGCATGGTCTTCCTGCCCATTGTGTCGGCGGACATCTGCGCTTCAGCGATGTATACCTGGAACGACCCCTGGTCCGGTCTCCTGAACGACCAGACTTACCTCGGGGCGGAGTTCAGGGCCACGGCCGTCCCGGTCATCATGTCCTTCGGCATATACCGGCATGTGGCAGGCGGGGACACGGAACACGACTGGGTCTTCTCCGCCGGGGGAGGGCTCGGCTTCTAGGGAGCCAGCACCTCCCGCCGGATCCATGAGGGTCTCTCAACCTGCCCCGCGCTGAGCATGTCCCTCCAAGCCTCGTCGGTGAGACGGTCCGACATGGGCCAGGTGAACTCGTAATAGCTCAGCACCGGCCCCACCGCCGCCTCCACGTTACCGTCCGGTCTCCTGTAGATGACCATGCAGAAGTCCAGGTTGCCCGATGCCACCTCCAGGACGGAGCTGCTGTTCTGGTCGGTGTGTACGTCGGCTATCAGGGAGGTCTCCAGTCCTTCCGTGGTCTCGGCGCCCCAGCATATGGCTGATTCCAGGTAGGAAGCGAAGGACTCGAGGAAAACGGCGTCCTCCTGTGTCATGGTCTCACCGGCGAGTTCCCCCTCGGCTATGGTCTGGAGCCTTGTCATCACCGAGCAGGCGTTCCTGAACCTTCCCTCTATCTCACCGTCCAGGACACCGTACTCCGAGAGCCCGCGCCTGGCCATCTCGAGGGTGGCGTTTAGCTGGGCGTACACATCGGGGACCGGTTCCACGAACCCGGCCGACGGCTCCGGTTCCTCGTAGGGTCCCGGGGCGCAGCCGGCTTCCATGGTGTAGCTCTGCTTCGCGTAGAGGATGGTATCGTGCCTAAGCATGGCCCACGAGGCCAGGAAGGTCGAGAGGGTATGCCGATCCCAGGCCTGTGTTCCCATGAAGTCGGGGTAGCCCTCGCCCCTTTCCTGCATCAGCAGGTAGAGGCAGTGGAGCCAGGACATGTAAAGGGTCGCGTGCCAGTCATCGGGGCCGTAGGAATCTATCATCCCGGCCATGGACCGGAGGGAGTCGGCGTAATGGTCGAAGAGGAGGTCCCCCCTCTCCTCAAGGATGTCCATGGCTGCGGTGCTGCCGAAGGCAGCGGCCACATCCAGGCCGGTTGGCATGAACCGCCTGTTCCCGGAAGGGTCCTGTCCCACCGCGGGGAATACGAGCTTGCCCAGTATCTCGCTGTCGGGAGTGTATCTCTGTCCCATGAACCTGAATCCCGTGGTCTTCTGGAATGCTGTCTGGAGGTCACGCGGGTCGAACTCACCTTCGCCGTCGGGCATTGAGATCAGTCCCCCCGTACCGCTGTATATGGAGGGTCCAGGGAAAGTCGTGTTCACATGGTCCCTGAAGCGCCTGTAGAAATCAATGCCCGTGACAAGTTCCACTTCCGCCGTCGGTCCGGCGACGTCCAGCGCCGCTTCGGCGTACTCGGGAACCGAGAGATCGTCGGCGAAGCCTGCGAAGAAGGCGGTAAGCTCGTATATCCTGCCCCATTTCTCCATCAGCGTCTCACCTCCGGCCTCCAGCTCCGAGAGGTCCGAGACAGTCATGAGGGCGCAGGCGGTCATGTAGCGGGCGTCATCCTCGGTCACTATGAAGGCGGCCGCCGGTCCAGCGGGTTCTCCGCCGTTCAGAATGAACGTGAGCCTTCCCAGCCACATCATCGCCTTGAAGTAATTCTCCAGCTTCTCGCTGGCTGTGTAGTGTCCCCTGGGGACGTACTGGGAGTAATCCTCCCTGTAACCCATCAGGGGGCTGTCGGCGAAACCTGCATGGGCGGCGATCAGTTCCAGCTCCATGCCCACGGCTTCCGCAACCGAAGGGTCGGGAACGAAGGATCCGTCCAGGAACGACAGGGGGACGGCGAAGAAGCCTGCGTTCAGCGAGCAGCCGCGTTCAAGGTTCTGCCGGTACAGGCTGCTGCATATTTCGGCCAGGTCGTTGTAGAAATGGTCCTCCTCAAGTTTCTGGAGTATCTGGTCGAAGAAGATGTGCAGCATGTGAAGGGGGATGCCCGAGGAGACGTACACCGGCTGCCCCCAGTTCTCCACCATGGCGAAGGCGCGAATGGGGTTGTCCGTTCCGTGTGCAGGGGCAAAGACCAGGAACCCGTTGTTCAGCAGTTCCTGCGGCGGTTCAAGCATCCCCGATGCCAGAAGGACCCGGTCAAGGTTGATGACCTCCTCCCGGGCTATGGGAAGTCCCGCGGGTTCCATCTCCGCCTGCACGGAACTCTCCACAGGCTGGTAGAACCTGCCTGCGAAAGAGGTTTCCATTGTGATGCCCTCCGGGAATGCTAGCCGGTCGTTCCTTATCTCATCGTTCATGACATCCCCTGTTCCTCCGGCCCCTCCGCAGCAGGGGGCCAGCATAAGCACAGCCAGCAGCGCAGTGCAAAGCTCCGTCCTCATGGAATGGCTCCTTTCAAGGTTCTTTATATTGGTACATATATTGACGATCATCAATTCCATGGCAATGTGAACTGAACCGGAAGGGAGCCCCCGCCGTCTTGGAACTGGCGATATCCCTCGGGCTTGCGGTCATTCCCTCTCTGCTCATCGTCCTTTACTTCCGCAGGAAGGACCGCGCGAGGCCTGAACCGGGAAGGGCGGTGACCGTCATCTTTCTTCTGGGCCTGCTGTCCACCCTGCCGGCCATCATTATCGAACTCGCCCTGGGCAGCCTCGGTTCGGGCCTCGAGACCAGCCTGCTCCTCTATCCTCCCTTCAAGGCCTTCATAATCGCCGGGCTTGTTGAAGAGGGACTCAAGCTCTTCCTTGTCATGCGTTTCGCCTACAGGAAGCACTATTTCGATGAGGTCATGGACGGAATCGTCATCACCGTGGTGGCGGGGATGGGCTTCGCCTGCCTGGAGAACGTCCTTTACGTCCTCGGACGGGGAATGACCGTGGGCTTCCTGAGGGCGTTCACATCGGTTCCCATGCACGCTTCGGTGTCCGCCGTCATGGGCTATCACATCGGGCTGTCGAAGTTCGCGTGTTCCGTCCTGCAGCGGCGGAGACTTCTCCTGAAGGGTTTCCTGCTGGCTGTGTTCTTCCATGGCATGTACAACCTCTGCATCTTCGCCATCCCTTACTGGACACCCCTGATCGTGCTGGGGCTTCCCCCTGTCCTGATCTGGTCTATCCTGCTGGCCAGGAAACTGGTCCGCGCCGCCCTGGCGGAAGATGCGGCGAAGGGCAGGATAAGCTTCTCCCCCTGAAAAATGGCCCGAAAACGGGATGTCCGTTATATTTGCACCTTCGGACAAAGCTCACGTGCTTTGTCCTTTTTGTCCTGACCGGGAGGTGCGCGCTTGAGCTTTCGAGACGAACTGCAGGACTATGCCGGCATCCTGGCGGGTTCGGTCCTGTTTGGAATGGCCTATTCCTGGTTCCTGTTCCCCTTCCGGGTATCTCCCGGCGGTGTTGGGGGCATAGCCCAGGTCCTGTACAGCTGGACCGGTGTCCCGGAGAGCATATGGATGTTCGGCTTCAACATACCCCTGTTCATCGTAGGCTACATCTTCGTGGGAAGGCAGTTCGGTGTCAGGAGCCTGGCAGGCATGATGATGTCCAACACCATGTGCTGGGTCTTCCAGCCCTCTCACCTCTCGTTCCTCAGCAGCTACGGCGATATTGTGCACAACGTCGCCGGACCCGGCCAGCTTCCGAGGCTGGCCGTGTTCCTCACGGGGAATTCGGAGATGGACATCCTGCTGGCATCCATAGCAGGCTCCTCCCTCCTTGGAATAGGTCTGGGGATGATATTCAAATTCAGGGGCTCCACAGGAGGGACCGACATACCTGTGGCCATCCTGAAGAAGTACACGGGTGTGTCCATCAGTACCGGATACTGGATGGTGGAATCACTCATCATCCTTGGGGTGGGATTCGTGTTCAGGAATCCGGCCATTGTGATATGGGCCTACCTCAACCTCTTCATCACCAGCAGGATGACCGATTTCGCCGCAGAGGGTCTGCCCTACGTCAAGGCCGTGATAATAGTGACGGACAGGCCCGATGACGTGAGGGACGCCATATTCCAAAGGCTCAACAGGGGCGTGACCTTCCTCAAAGCCCGAGGCGGCTATTCCGGAGAGGAGAAGGAGGTCATCTACGTCTGCATACATCGAAGGCAGGTGATGCATCTCCGCAAACTCGTGAGGAATATCGACCCTGATGCGTTCATGGTCCTGCACGACGCCCACGACGTTATGGGCTACGGATTCAGGCAGAGGACCCTCACATACTGATGTCCGGTATATGTCCTGTCATGCGGACCCTGATTTAGATGGCCCCGTGAGATCGACTGGAGGAGAGGTATCATGCAGCCTGGAGAGCCCCATGCAAGCAGCTGATACGAAGGCTGGGAGCACCGCGATGCTGGTGGACACCCATTGCCACCTGTTCATGGAGCCCCTCTGCACGGACCCTGCGGGAGTCCTTCGCAGGGCCCTGGAGGCCGGGGTGGACAGAGTGATAGTTCCCGCTTTCGACAAAGGCTCATGGGAGCAGGTCAGGGAGCTTTCCGGTCATCCGGGTGTTTTCCCCGCCCTTGGTCTTCATCCCTGGAAGGCGGACGAAGAGCTTGATGTCACCGCTCTGGGGCGGGAGCTCGAATCAAGCGGTTGTGCAGCCATCGGCGAGATAGGACTTGATTTCAAGGTCGGTCCGCCCGGCAGGGAGGTCCAGATCGCGGTCTTCCGTGCCCAGCTGGACCTGGCCCTGGAGCTTGAGCTGCCGGTGATCCTCCACTGCAGGGGGGCCTTCGAGGAGATGGTATCTATCCTCTCCGGAGAAAGGTACAGGGGCAAGATCAGAGGTGTGATGCATGCTTTCACCAGGGGGACGGAGCTTGCCGCGCGCTTCCTCGACCTCGGTCTCTACCTAGCCTTCGGCGGTGCGGTGACCAGACCGCGTGCTGAACGGGCAAGGAGGTCCGCCGCGTTTACAGCCTTGGACAGGATACTCCTCGAGACCGATGCCCCTTCCATAGGTATGGACGGTCTGGAACCCGAAGAAGTGGAGCCTGCACATGTCAGGAGGGTGGCTCTGTCCGTTGCCGGACTCCGCGGTATCAGCCTTGATGAAGCAGCCCGGATCACCACGGCCAACGCTGAGAGGCTGTTCGGTCTAAATGGAAGCTGAGAGAAGGTTCCACAGGGTCATTGATTTCCTCGGCGAGGAGGGTTTCCGGAAGGTCCGGGGATCATCGGTGACCGTGGTGGGCCTTGGCGGAGTGGGTTGCCATGCGGCCCTTGCCCTTGCACGGAGCGGGATAGGTTCCCTGCGCCTGGTTGATTTCGACAGGCTGACGGCAACATCGCTGAACAGAAATCCCCTGGCCGGACCGGGCGACTGCGGGGAGTTCAAGGTAGGCATCGTCGCCGACAGCCTGAGGAGGACGTGCCCCGATACGATGGTTACAGCCGAAGAGATGTTCTTTCATGACGATACCGCAGACTCCCTGCTTGCGCCAGCCCCGAATGCCGTGATTGACGCGATCGACAGTTTGAACCCCAAGGCCTCTCTGCTCGAGCAGTGTCTGGCCAGGGGAATTCCCGTCTTCAGCAGCATGGGGGCGTCCGGAAGGAGGGACCCCGGGCTCCTGAGGACCGGGGACATCTCCCAGACCAGGTCCTGCCCCCTGGCCAGGCAGCTGCGGAAGTACCTGCGCAAGAGGGGTATCGAGGAAGGTATAGCCTGCGTGTACTCCATCGAACCCGCAGTGGAGCATGCACTGCCTCCCGACATGGAGGACATCACCCTGCAGAGGGGCAGGGTGCGGAACAGGATACCCAGCCTCATAACCATGCCCGGGATATTCGGATACACACTGGCGGGCATGGTGCTGGACTACATAACCGGGGGGGAGTAAAAGAATGGCGGGAACGTGTGGGAATCGAACCCACCCAGGGTGGTTCTAGCACCCAGCACCGGATTTGAAGTCCGGGAGGGACACCAGTCCCCTTGCGCTCCCGCGTCGTCGACTTGAAAAATGGCACCTTTCCGTCCGCCCCGTCAAGTGCGGCCTATGGTAACGAAGAAGGGAGCCGGCAGCGCCGGCTCCCTTGCAGTTACGGAAAAGTGCTACTGAAGTATGGTCTTTATGTTGCCCCATGTGGTGTGCTCGAGAGCGCCGCCACCCTGGAGATCCAGGTCGTCCCAGTAGATGGTGCTTCCGCCGTCAGAGAACAGGTCAAGAGCCGCGATGGCGTCCGAACCGGCCGTCTGCCAGGCGTTGGAGGCCAGGAAGCCGTCATTGTAATAGATGTCGTAGCTGTTCAGGTCGAGATGTATGTCCAGGTTGACCTTCACCCACTGGTCGTTGATGATGGGAGTAGAGGAGGAGCTGTAGTAATCAATGACGTTGCCGGCGTCGGAATCGAACTGGATCTGCACGGACCAGTTGTTGGTGTCGGGGAAGTACTGGTTCAGCATGATGAAGTACTGGTCTCCGGTGGATCCGGAGGGGACGTAGCACCACCCTGTCATTGTCCATGTTCCACCGGTCTCGGCGAAGGGCTGGACCATGTCGGTGGTTGGGATGATGCCGGCGGAATGAGGACTGGAGTAGGCCTGGACATCGGTGACGTAGCCGTCCGTTCCTGTCCCGGCCTCCCAGCATTCCCAGCCTCCCTGGCCGATAATGCTGCTGCCCAGAGCGTAGGAGTCGAAGTTCTCGGACCAGTCGGCCAGCGCCGCCGGGGCCAGAACCAGAAGTGCAGCGCACATTGTGAAGAATACATTCTTCATGTTTGTTCCTTTCTATAGAACGTTCAAGCTATACAAGTTTACAAGTACTGCATCATGAGAATATGATTCAGGAACTTCAGGGTCAAGTGCCGGGGCGACCGTCACTCCCACCAGCTCACCAGATTGGGCTCTATTATCCTGCCGAAATCCCCGTGATAAGGCAGTATTCTCACTGTAAAGCCCTGGTGGCCCGAATGGCTGCACTGGAATGCACCCTTGAACAGCATGACCCCGTTCACTTCACTCTCGAACATCAGACGGACCGATTCCCTCTGGCCCAGCCACCCGTCGTGCTCAATCCTGCCGTGCTGGACTTCCACCAGCAGGTCATCGGGACCAAGACCCGGTGCCCGCACGCCAACCGTCACCGGAAGGGGGTCGCCGACGGAACATGTTCCGTTCTCGATCTCCGCATCCACGGACTCGATCTTCACCGACTCCCAGTTCTGTCTTACCATCTCCATCCATGCTGCGAGTCCCCTGGCACCGGCGTAATTGTCTTCCGTGAGCCTGCCGGTGTTCTTGTACGCCGGTATGTAGAAACTGGACACGTACTCCGCCAGCATGCGGTTGCTGCTGAAGACGGGACATATCGCCTTCATGGAATCCTTGACTATCTTGAGCCAGTTCACCGGTATGTCGTTCCTGTCCCGGTCGTAGAAGATGGGGATTATCTGGTTCTCGATGATATTGTATAGCGCTTTGGCCTCCAGCCTGTCCTGCAGCTCCGGGTCCTCGTACTCCTCGCCCGAGCCTATGGACCATCCTATTCCCGGCTGGTAGGCCTCGGCCCACCATCCGTCGGGCACGCTGCAGTGTATCACTCCGTTGAAGCACGCTTTCATGCCGCTCGTCCCGCAGGCCTCGTTCGGCAGGCGGGGGGTGTTCAGCCATACGTCGACACCCTGGACCATGTGCCTGGCCATGTCCATGCTGTAGTCCTCCAGGAAGATCACCTTGCCGTAGAACTCCTCCCGCATGCAGAGATGGACTATGTCCCTGATTAGTTCCTTCCCGGCGGCGTCATGGGGATGGGCCTTCCCGGCGAATATCAGCTGCAGGGGGCGCTCGGGATTGTTCACTATCCTGGCCAGCCTCTCCCTGTCGCGCAGGAGGAGCGTCGCCCTCTTGTAAGACGCGAACCTCCTGGCGAAGCCGATGGTGGGCACTTCCGGGTCCAGTACCGGCATGTCCTCAAGGTGAGGCTTCAGAAGCCCCATCCTGGATATCTGGGCCTCCCATCTCTCCCTTGCCCATGATATCAGCCTCTCCCTCATCCTCGTATGAGCCGGCCAGAGCTCCGAATCAGGGATCTTCTCCACCTTCTCCCATTCGTCGGCGTCGGTCCTGTTGCTGGACCAGCGCGGTCCCACGTACCGGGTGAAGAGCTTCTCCATCTCGTCGGATACCCATGTTTCAGGATGGATGCCGTTAGTGACATGTGTAATGGGTGTGTCCGCCGCGGGCAGGCGGGGCCAGACATCCTTCCAGATGTCCCTGGAGATCTCTCCGTGCAGCCTGCTCACGCCGTTGCGGAACCTGGAGAAGCGCAGGCCGAACACGGTCATGGAGAAATTCGGGTTGTCGTCGTAGTGGCCGAATTCCAGGAACTCCTCATCGGAAAGGCCGATGGCACGTATCATCGGACTGAGGTACTTCACCACCAGTTCCGGGGCGAACTCCTCGTTGCCGGCGGGCACAGGGGTGTGGGTTGTGAACACGTTGCCGGCAACCACCAGCTCCCGAGCCTCGGGGAAGGTGAGACCCTCCTCCATGAGCTGCCTGATCCGCTCGACTATGAGGAACGCCGAATGACCCTCGTTGATATGCCTGACCGTCGGGCGCAGCTCCATGGCATCCAGTGCCCGGAGGCCACCGATGCCGAGGATGATCTCCTGCTTTATCCTCATCTCACGGTCGCCTCCGTAGAGCTGTCCCGTGATGCCCCTGTCGCTGCTGCTGTTCTCCGGAAGATTGGTGTCCAGAAGGTACAGGCAGGCCCTGCCGACCTTCACCTGCCAGACCGCGGCCTTCACGGTCCTGTCGGCCAGGGGAACGTCCACCGTGACCTGGGTCCTGTCCTCGCTGTAGACAGGGTCCACAGGCATGTTGGAATAGTCGTTGATGAAGTACCGCTCCTGCTGCCAGCCGTCGCTGTTGAGGTACTGGCTGAAGTAACCATGCCTGTAGAGGAGCGATATGCCGACGGCGGGAAGCCCCAGCTCGCTGCAGCTCTTTATGGTGTCGCCGGCCAGGATCCCCAGACCTCCCGAATAGATGGGTATGCTTTCATGCAGCCCGAACTCGGCGGAGAAGGTCGCCACGAGGAAATCCTTCCCCTCCACTTCCTGCTGAGTCCTCTGGATGTCGAACCAAGTCTTCCGTGCAAAGTAATCCTCCAGCCGCTCAGCGGTCTTCTCCAGATGAGAGAGGTAGACGTTGTCCGATGACAGCTCCTCCAGCCTCTCCTGGCTCACATGGCCCAGCAGCCTCACCGGATTGTGGTAGCAGCTCTCCCAGAGGTCCGAGTCGATCCATCTGAACAGTTCGATGGCCTGGGTGTTCCAAGTCCACCAGGTGTTGTAGGCTATCTTCTTCAACGCGTCCAGCTGTTCGGGGATCCTGGGTACGACCCTGAAATTCTTGGTCTTCAATGCACACACCTTCCAATACTCACGGTTCAGCGGCGGGAACGAATCCTCTCAGGATGTAATATATTCAAGGCAAGCCTGATGTAAGGGAGTGATCGAACTTGAGAATCCCGGTCCCATTCATTCTTCTTCTCGTATGTCTTCCCATTATGGGCGGTTCCATGGTCAGGACCGTGGAATACGACCCTTGGGC
>CAZXEF010000088.1:0-10964 GCA_964639605.1 uncultured bacterium
TATCAGGATATCCTGGTTTCCCGGCAGGATGTTGGTGGGATGGGATATCTCCAGTTCACCGGGAAGACCGGCGGTGTCGAAGGTCCAGATGTCCATGGCCGGATCACCGAACCACAGGTACATCCTGGAATTGGTTATTCCAAGGCTCCCGTGGGCGTTGATGGTGTATATCGTGGAAGCGTTTATGGCCTCCACCACGCGGAAGAGCCCTGTGTCGTAGAGGGCTATGTAGATCTGCTTCATGTAGTCGTGATTCGGAACAGTGTAGGAGCTGGTGTTGGCGCCGAGGTTGCCGCTGGCGCCGCATTCCGACCACTGCCAGGCTTCGCTGATGCACCTGTTGGCAGACTGGTACATTCCGTTGAGGCAGGCGATGTTGAACACCGGCATCATGAAGGAGTTGCTCAGGGTCATGATGTCGTTGCCGACCCATCCCGGAGCCCACTGCCAGCAGTAATACTGGCCGTGCCCCCTGTAGCCCACCGTACCTATGTTGCCGTTTATGGCATCCTTCAGGTCGTCCTTCGTGGCGCCTTCGGGAGGAAAGAGCAAGGTGAAGGTTAGATCAGCCAGGCTGTAGCTGTACGAAGCTACCTGGTTGCAGCAGAGTGTGTACTTGCCTGGATATTCCTCCTCGTGGGCGGCGAGCACAGTCTCGCTGGGGATTATGCCGGGAGTGTTGCCTGCGCTGAAATCGTAATCCATGTAGCCGCTCAGTATCTTGTTCACCTGGATGGCAACTTCCGCGGAGTCGCCCGTTATCCTTCCGACGGCAACATCGGCGTAGAGGTCGGCGTCCATGAGCGAGTAGTAGTAGTCCCCCACGAAGGAGCCGTAGTTGTAGGAGGGGAGTTCGTCATAGGTGCCCACTATGCACGCGAACCTGGTGACTCCGCTCTGGTAGTTGTTGTAGATGGCGTTCCTGATCTGCGTGATGGTTGCCGGGGCCGCCAGGGTCTCCACCCTTGTATGAAGCCCCAGGTAATGATGGGTCTCGAACAGCTCCGACACCCAGTCCACGTTATCATCGGTGCATACGAAAATGTACTCGACACCGTCGTCCCTCAGTCCTTCAGCCGGTACGGCGAAGGCCCGGAAATCGCTCCAGTTCAGCACCATGTCCTCCATGGCCGGGACCATGGCCGGATTCACGGGTTCGGATAACGAAGAAAGGGCTCCCTGGAAATCAAGCCTGACCGTGATGCTGCTTACGGCCTCCAGAACGCCGGAGGCGGGATCGTACCTGAGAGGGTTCACCACCAGTCTGGATACGTTGAGGCCCGACCAGGAGCCGGGCTGATCCACGTAAGCCGGGGAAGAAGGGTAGATGCCGCCCTCATGGTAATATTCTTCGTCGATCACGAAGGGGTAGGGGGCGTGGGGCATGTCTATCTCGGGGGTCTGCCTGGGGAGAAGCTCGATCTTCGTATACTCGGTGGACTGGACCTCCTGGACCGTCACCTCCGGCAGCGTGCCGTAGGGCAGGGCGAACAGCCTGGTCACGGAAGGAAGTTCCGGAAGACCCACCTCACCCTGAGGGAAGCAACCGGGTATCTCGACCCCGTGCCAGACCCTGCCGCCGGCGGGCAGGTCATAGAGGTAGAATCCGGGGACATCGATCCGTACCACTACGTGCCAGATATCGGATTCGAGGATCGTCACCACGGGCTCCTCACCCGCAAATCCGCCGAATGACTGCCAGCTTGTGATGCTGCCCGCTCCCGAAGCGAAAGCAACTGCTGCAAGCACCATTACGCATAGAATCAACTTCATGATAAAACATCTCCCCGTCTGGAAGGAAACAGATTGACCCGTATCAGCAATACAGACAGGAGTCTAACCGTTCCCGAGTATTCAGGTCAAGTACTGATCGGTTTTGAAGGGTAAAGGAAAGGCGGGTCCGAAGACCCGCCTTCCATCGAAACATGGCTCAGGTTGTTACCTGATGACCATCGCCTGCTGGGTGAGGGTGCCGCCCTCCGTGGTGAGCCTGATGAAGTAGACGCCGCTGGCTATGTCGGCGCCGGGTGCCCATGTCAGGCTGTGGCTGCCGGCTTCAACCGCGTCGTCGAGGATGCTCTCCACCATTCTGCCGGAGACATCGTAGACGCTGAGGTCAATCCTGCCGCTGGTGGGTACGCTGAAACCAAGAGACGCGTTCTCCACCACAGGGTTGGGGTAAGGCCTGTCAAGGGACAGGACGGGTGCCGGTGTCTCGGGACTGGCTGTACCGGTACCGATTACCACGGATGCGATATCGTACCTGTAATCGTGCTTGAATGCTCCTATGTGGATCTCACCGCTGGCGGGGATGGTGATGTTGATGACGGCTACGCCGGAGGCGTTGGTGGTGCCTTCTTCGTAGCAGGTCATCCCGCTGCCGTAGTTGTCAACACCGTCGGTGATGGTGACGTTGGCTCCCTCGACGGGAGTCCCGTCGTCGGTGACCGTGATGGTTATGTCCTGGGTGCCGGGATAGATGTTGGCGGGGTGGTCGATGTAGAGCTCACCCGGTTCGCCCATCTGGTCGAAGGTCCATATCTCCATGGCGGGGTCTCCGAACCAGATGTACATCTTGGCGTTGGCCTCGCCGATGGAGCCGTGGATGCCGATGGTCGTCACCGTAGAAGCATTGGTGGCCTCGGTGACACTGTAGTTGGCGTAATCGAATATCTCCTTGTAGATCTCCTTGATGTAGTCGTGGTTGGGGTAGGTGTAGGAGGGATCCGTGGCCGCAAGGTTGCCGCTGGAGCCGTTGGTTGCCCACTGCCAGGACTCGGCCAGGCAAGTGCTGCCGGCGGTATAGGCTCCGCAGAGGCAGGCGATGTTGAACACCGGGGGCATGAAGGTATTGGTCAGGGCGTTGATATTGGAAGCGGTCCATCCCGGTGACCAGGCCCAGTAAGTCACGTCGCCGTGTCCCCTGTACGTAACGGTGCCTATGTCGTTGTTGATTCCGTTGGACACCATGGCGGCCGTGCCGCCCTCCGGCGGGTATACCTTCGTAAAGGTGAAGTCGATGAGACTGTAGCTGTAAGCCGCCAGCTCGTTCATGCACTGGGTGTACTTGAGCGGGTACTGCTCCTGATGTGCTGCAAGTATGGCCTCGCTGGGAGTCACATCCGTGGTGAAACGGTCGTCGAAGGAGTAGTCCAGATATCCGTCCAAGATCTTGTCCACCTGGTGCTCGATCTGGGTCTGGTTGCCCGTGATCCTGCCTACGCCGATCTCGGCGTAGACGTCAGGCGCGCCGTTGAGGCAGGCGTACCAGTAGTCGCCCACGTAGCCGCTCCAGGTGTAGGAGGGCAGTTCCGCGTGGGTGCCGACTATGCAGGCGAAACGGGTGACTCCGGATGTGTAGTTGTCGGTTATGGCAGTCTTGATGGCACTGGTGGTAGCCGGGGTCGTCAGGGCCTCCACTCTTGTGTGAAGTCCCAGGTAATGGTGGGTCTCGATAAGTTCCGAAACCCAGTCGGCGCTGTTCTCGGTGCAGACGAAGATGTACTCCACGCCATCGTCCCTGCTTCCGTCAAGAGGCGCGGCATCGAACTCGAAGGCGTCCCAGTTGATGATGCTTCTCTCCATGGCCGGGACCAGGGAGGGGGTGACGGGGTCGGCTATGTTGGTAACCATACCGTCGAAGTCCACCCTGACCACCATGCTGCTGGCGGCCTCGAGGGTCCCCGTGGAAGGGTTGTAGCTGAAGGGAGTTACTACGAGCCTGGATATGTTCAGGCCTGACCAGGCCCCCGGATTATCGACGTCGGCCCATGCACCGGGGAAGTTCCTGGTGCTGGCGTAGAACTCCTCCTGGATGGTGAATGGGTAAGGGGCGTGGTCCATGTCGATCTCGGGGGTCTGTCTGGGAAGGATGCTCACATTGTCGTATGTGGTCGTGGTGATATCCTCAACAGTTATCACTGCCTCGGTCCCGAAGGGAAGTGCGAACATCTCCGTGACGGAGGGAAGGCTGGGAAGGCCAACCTCGCCCTGGGGATAGGCGCCTGGAAGCTCTACAACGCTCCAGACAGTTCCTTCCGCGGGCCTTTCGTAAAGCCAGAAGCCGGGGATGGAGATATCAAGGACCATGTGGCTCTGGTCGGATTCCAGCACCGTCACCTGGGGGGCTTCTCCTTCGAAGCCTCCGAAGGACTGCCAGCTGGCGACGCTGCCCAAGCCGGCGGCGAACAGAGTCGCCGAGGCAAGTACAGCAAGCAGAAGAGCATTTTTCATAAGGCATACCTCCTTAAAGGTACAATATGGTAAAAGGACAATTGTACACTAATACAGATAAAGAATTTACAGGTGTGAACACCGAAGGTCAATACCCGGTTCCCCCGAAGGTAGTCCCCGACTCTTCATCCAGTATATTTGGACCAACCGAAAGGAGCTTTCCTATGAAGAAAATTCTCTTAGTTCTCATCATCTGCGGTGTAGCCGCCGCCGGAATGAAGATAGGCGGAAGGATAGGTTACTACAACGGAGACGACCCCAGGACCCAGCAGACCGCCTCCGGTACTGTGTTCGGAGGGCAGATAACCCTTCCGCTGCTGGGCATGGTGGATCTGGAGATCAGCGGTGCCTACGCCGGCAGCGAGAGCGACATCTCGATGCAGCAGTACCTGGTGACCTACATTGAGGACGAGTACGGGATGAGCTTCCAGGGTGACACAACAGGCCTGACCCAGTACCTCGAGGATACATGGGGCTGGTCTCCCGACAGCCTTCAGACGGAACTGTTCAACGACTATACCGCCACATTCCATGATATCGACCTCGGGGCCACACTCAAGGTCAAGATACCCATCGGCGCCCTTCCCCTGCATCCCTACGTGGGAGGAGGTGCCGGTGCGCACATACTCTTCAGCGATGCCGACGTGCTGATAGATGTGGCGAACCAGCAGACCGGCGGCCAGCTCAGCATCGATCCCTACGACCATGTACATCCAGGGATACACGGAGTGGTGGGAGCAGCCTTCGAGCCTCCTGCTGTTCCGATCAGTTTCTTCGGGGAGTATAAGTACACCAAGCCGATCTCCGGAAATGACGAAGTGGGCGGGATCAGTATGGTGTATTTCGGAGTGAACCTGGGATTCTAGGAAGAACGACACTGAAGACCGGTGACGCGGAAGCCGTCCGCGTCACCTTTTTCTTTCAGGAGCCAGCCTTTTCAAGGTCCACTCCGGTCCTCATCTGCAGGTGGATACTCCTGCCGGAAGCCACCACACCCCCTGAGGCTGGAGTCCAGTCTCCTCCCTCGTAGGCCGTAACCATCCCCCCGGCCTCTGTTACCAGGATGTAACCCGCCGCCATG
Organism: uncultured bacterium; assembly: GCA_964639605.1. Lineage (GTDB taxonomy): Bacteria > Fermentibacterota > Fermentibacteria > Fermentibacterales > JCC-6 > Aegiribacteria. The sequence goes on from CAZXEF010000088.1 coordinate 5,315, forward strand.
TCCCATGGCTTAAGGGACTGTTCGAAGAATCCGTCCAGTCTTCCGCAGGCCACATAAGACATGTCCAGGGCGGCGGAGCCGCCCCTTCGGACACCCTGGACCCTTCCAAGGAAGTACTCCAGGGGGCGAAGGTCCACCCCGAGGTCCCCTTCCCTCCTGTGATAGGGGAAACCTGTAGCCACGAGGCAGTCCGCAAGATCATCCCTGCGAGAACACGAAACAGACCTGCCGTTAAGGTGCGCACCCTCGCCCGCCTGCGCCGTGAAGCACTCGTCCCTGACGGGATCGTACACGCATCCACAGAGTATGCTTCTGCCGTCCCAGTAGGCGACGCTGACAGAGAACATAGGGAATCCGTGGGCATAATTGTTTGTTCCGTCCAGGGGGTCCACGATCCAGAACGGAGGTTCAGGGACGTTTCCGCAGCTGGTCTCCTCTCCCAGGAAACCCGCCCGTGGTTCTATCCCGCCCAGTCTCTCCCTCAGGAACATCTCTGAGCGGATATCCGCGTTGGTGACCAGCTCATGGCTGCTTTTCCTGCTGATCTCCATGCCGTTCCGGGCTTCTTCCATCAGGATAGCTCCCGCCTCAACCGCTGCGGCAGCCATACTGTCGAGCCTGCTCATCTCCGTTCCTGTCGCGAAAAGCCGGCGCCAGCCGCCTCCTTTTCCCTGTTCCGAAAGAAAGTTGTCTCCTTGATCATCACTGTCCGCCCCAATCTTGTTATTATTCAGTTACTGTGGTACCTTAATTCATACTTTTTAATCGTACTTTGAGACAGGGGACGGAAATGAAAAAAAGGAAGAACCTCATATCGCACAGTCTTTCCATCTGGCTGTCATGGATACTGGGAATACTGGCCATTATAACAGGTGCTGCGATTATGATCATTGCTTTCACGGCCTGGGGACCCGTCAGGGGCAGCCTGGAATCGATATCGGAAGGACTTCAGAGCGCCAACTCCGCAGTGGGGCTCATAGGGAAGGATTTCGGCACTTCGTCTTCCCTTTTTTCCCAGGTCAGCAATTCCATCAGGAGCACAAGTGATGTGGTGCACGAGACCTGGATAACTGTGAACAGCATTCGTGAGACAACGGCGGAGATCCGGGGAGTGGTCCTCACTGTCAGCGAGAGCCTGGAGAACCTCCCTCCCACAATCACATCGCTTCTGGGAAGGAGCTACTTCGCCGAGACGGTCACGGGCCTTAACAGGACTTTCTATACTACCGGGGAGATGATCGCCCAGATGGAGCACCTGTCCGCCACCCTTGAACCCATGGAGCCCACGCTTGAAGAGGTCGCCGACGGGGTAGATTCACTGGCCGGTGATCTCTTCACTACCGAGGAGGCGTTCAGCCAGGCCACCGAGCATCTTGATAGAGCTGCGGATGCTCTGGAGAAAGCTTCCCAGTCGTCCTTCCTCCCACTGATCGTGGCGGGGACCGGACTTATACCGATGCTTGTGGGATTCTATCTTATAATCCAGGGAATAGCACTGAGAAAACTGTACTACACCAGGGCTGATCCAGCCCTGGTGGAAATGGACGACAGCGACTGAGGGTCCTGAATCACCACGGGGTCCCAGTCCGAGTGCTGAGCCGCCCTTTCCAGAACCGTCTCGTCGGCCGGGATCTGCCCCAGCCTGGCGATGGTGTTGGTCTCCCTGTGCCTTATGACAAGGTTCATCCAGTTGTACTGCTCCGGGTACTCGCGCGCAAGGTCACCGTACTTTTCGAACAGTTCCGAAGTGCCCCGTACATCCAGGCTGGAGGGGATAAAATCCGTGAACATTATCTCGTAACGCATGCCGGGAAGAGCCCTGTTGCAGGCTACTACCATGCTGCACCCGGTGGAAGCGGCCAGCCTGACCGGGGTGGAAGAGGCAAGGACAGGAACCCCGAAGCTCCAGACCCAGTGACCTTTTGGCCCGCCGTACGCCGTGGGGGAGATCTGCACTACCTCTCCCCTCCCAAGGGCTTCGTACAGCCAACCCAGAGGCTGGTCCGGGAACGCCACGTGGTACCACTGCCTGCTGACCGATAACCTTGCTTCCCTCACCACCTCCGGCGCGTTATCGTACCTGGATGATATTACGTGAATTCTGTATCCCATGATGGCCAGCAGGATGTGAAGCATCCTCTCGTCGCCGAAGTGGGGGACCAGTAGGAGCACTCCCCTGCCGCGGGACACGGCTCTGTCAAGAACATCCCGTCCCTTAAGGGTTACCAGCTCTTCCAGCATCTCGCCGTCGAACCTCTTCGAGTAGAAGAAGCCGAGAAAGGCCCTTTGATGCACCCTCCAGTATTCCCTCAGCAGGCGCTTCAGGGCAGCGGGTGCCATTTCGGGGAATACCCTCCGGAGATGACCGAGGTAGACTTCGTTGATCCTTCTGTTCCCGGTCAGCCGCACACGTGCGAGGATACCCGCAAGCTTTTCAAGGGTGTCCGGGCCGGCCTTTCCCGCAAGGGCAGCAACTGTGCCGTAGTAGGCTCCTCTGATGGACAGGACTTACCTTCTTTCGCATTCAGCCTGGCCAGTTACGTTTTCCGGCCGCCGGGCTCCTTTAGCACTGCGTGAAAAAGTACTATACTATAATCCATGAAGATGAAGACCCTGCTGATAATGCTTGCCGCGCTTTCCGGCCTGCTTGAGAGTGCGGAGTGCACTCTCATGGAGAGCGACACCCTGGAGATACCTGTGGCCCAGTACCGGACCGTGAGGTTCGAGGTAGCTCCGGAGATGTCGGAAGAGGCAGGCCTTGCCGGCTCTCTCCTGATATATCCTGACACCGCTTCCGTTGAGATCATACTGCTCCATATCGATGACTACCTCAGATGGAGCGAAAACAGCGGTCCTGTGGATACCCTTGCATACCTCGTGACATCTTCGGGTTCTTTCCGTATGGACCTGCCCGGGTTGGGGCGATACGCTCTGGTAGTGAGCAACAGAGGTAATTACAGGCCTGCCACGGTTATCATGGCCATGGACCTTCTCTACCGGGACTCCGGCCAGGGCGACCCGCTCCCGGCCGCCATGAAGCTCGCCCTTCTGCTGATAGCCCTGGGTGCCGCAGCATTCGCCATTGGCAGCGTCATGGTTAAGTTCCGCCGAAAGCCCCGTAGGAACACCGATTGACATCTGCTGGGATCAGCATATACTCATATTCCTAGAGGAAATGGGGGAAATTCATGCTGATCTCTACAAGAAGTCGATACGCATTGCGTGCCCTGGCCCGAATGGCACGGATGACGGGGGATGGGAAGGAATATCCTGTCTCACTCTCACAGCTCTCGGAACAGGAACAGGTTTCGGTAAGGTACCTCGAGCAGATATTCGGTCTGCTGAGGAGCAACGGTCTGGTGAAGGGGAAGAGGGGGCCCGGCGGGGGCTATGTCCTTGGAATGCCCCCCTCGAAGATATCCCTGTTCGATGTCGTGAATGTCCTGGAAACGGACTTCCTGCCAGCCACTTGCATGGCGGGTGAGACCAGCTGCTCTCCCGGGAGCGTCCGGGGCGAGAAGCGCTGCTCCCTTGAGGAAGTCTGTGTGACCAGGCCCCTCTGGATGACACTGAGGGACATATACTACTCCTACTTGAAGGACAGGTCCCTTCAGGACCTGATAGAAGGCAACATCGGGGAACAGTAGCATGTGGAAATACTCCAAGATCCTGATGGACCATTTCATGAACCCGAGGAACTCGGGTCAGCTCCCGAATCCCGATGCCCACTCAGAAGTCGGCTCACCACAGTGTGGAGACGCCATGACACTGGACCTCAGGGTTGATGACCAGGACAGGATAAGCGACATAAGGTTCATGACCTTCGGCTGCGCCGGAGCTATAGCCGCCGCATCCGCCCTCACCGAGATAGCCAGGGGGAAGACCCTCGAGGAAGCTCTCTCCATAACCAATGATCAGATAATCGAGTACCTCGGAGGGATGCCTGAAGAGAAATACCACTGTTCCGTAATGGGGCACGAGGCCCTGACCGAGGCGGTTGCCGATTTCAGGAGCAGGAGGGAAAGGGTGAGGCGCCATCTGGAAGAGCTTATGAAAGATCCTCCCGAGGAGCTTCTTCGGGAACTGACCGGATTTGAGCCCGAGCTGGTCCATGTACATCCTTCCAGGGTGGTCCTGAGGTTTGCCGGAAGCGAGACCGGCCCGCTTCGCGACATCCTGGAGAGGGAACTGACCGCCAGGGTCGGCAGGAAGATGGAAGTAGAGGTATCCCGGTGAAAGCTTACCTCGATAACAATGCTACCACGCGGATGGCGCCCGAGGTTCTTGATGCCATGATGCCGTTCCTCACAGAGAGGTACGGCAACCCGTCGAGCTTCCATTCCTTCGGAAGCGGGGTGATGAAAGAGATAGAGGCTGCCAGGGAGGAAGTGGCAGCGCTCATAGGCGCTGGGTCGGAGGAGATAGTATTCACTTCCGGCGGTACCGAGAGCGACAACGCAGCACTGCTGGGCGGGTGCGCCATTAATCCCCTGAAGCCCGGGCTCGTCACTTCGAAAGTGGAACACCCCGCTGTAATGATGACTGCGGAGCGCCTTCGGGATGACGGCACGCCGGTGGGATTCACGGAGGTCCACAGTGACGGGACCCTGGACATGGATTCACTTGGATCTCTTGTATCAGGCAGCACCGGTCTTGTCTCTCTGATGATGGCCAACAACGAGACAGGCGTGATCTTCCCGATTGCAGAGGCGGCGCTTCTGGCCCATGAGGCCGGGGCCCTTTTCCATACCGATGCGGTCCAGGCCGTGGGCAAGGTGCCTGTGAACGTGAAGTCCATGGGGATAGACCTTCTAAGCCTTTCCGCCCACAAGTTCCACGGTCCCAAGGGAGTCGGAGCCCTCTACGTCAGAAATGGAATAGATCTGCCTCCCTTCATCACAGGGGGACACCAGGAGAACGGAATGCGTGGCGGGACATACAATGCCGCTGGTATAGTCGGTCTTGGCAAGGCTGCCCGGCTGGCCAGGGAGAACCTTTCAGGCGAGACCGACCTCACCGGGGAAATGCTGCGCAGGATGGAGAAGTCCATACTTGATTCCTGTCCGGGCTCCAGGATCGCGGGAGGTAAAGCGCACAGGCTTCCCAACACCAGCACTGTCCTTTTCAGGGGAGTGGAGAGCGAAGCTGTCATGACCCTGCTGGACATAGAAGGGATCTGCGTATCCTCCGGTTCAGCCTGCAGCACCGGAGATGAGTCACCCAGCCATGTTCTGACAGCCATGGGAATTGATCCCAGGGAGGCAAGCACGGCCATAAGGTTCAGTATCAGTCGATACACATCACAGCGGGAGGTGGACCATCTCCTTGAAGTCCTCCCGCCGATAATTGACAGGCTCAAGAAGATTTCGCCCTACGCCAACTAGCCGAAGAACCTTTCGTTCCCCTAGAACCCGGACCCTTCCCAGGCTACGCCCCCGGACACCCTGGCATCCTCGCTCCCCGAAAGGCCCACCCTGACGGCTCCGAAGAGAGCGAGAGGATCGAAAGAGTAAAGCACACCGGAGCCGCTGAGTCCAAGGTCCCCCCATGTCGTGCCGTCCATGGCGAAAACGAGCTGAATGTCTTCCGACACGTAGCTCGCCCCGCCCATTGAGAACCTCATGTAGTCCCGTATCTTCTCGTCGAAGGG
>CAZXEF010000089.1:0-10962 GCA_964639605.1 uncultured bacterium
AGGACCGATGCGATCCGGACCGCGATCCGGAACCTTCTGGACCGTAATGAGGTAGTGCTGAAGAACGCCGCTGAACGGAGATCCTTCGCGATGGGTGCGCTACTGCTGAACAGGCAGGACCTCCTGAAGAAGAAGAGGGAGGGAAAGAAGATGTCACTCCACATCATCGGTGTTCTTTCACTGTCGGATGACATCGAACCGGAGCTTGCCAGGGAGATAATAGAGTCGATAGCTGTAAGGGGAGTATTCCGCGCCTCGAAGGAACTCAAGGAGGCCTTGTCCGACAGGACTCACTGATCTGCATGCGTTTGAGGCAGAGCCGGCCAGGGTAGCAGCCCGGCCGGCACTTTTGTAGATTCATTGATTATCAATTCCATCGCGTCCGCACCCTCGGGCAACCTGTCACGGAAAGGCACAATGGCATTTGACGTCGTCCTGAGGTCAGGCTTCGAAGGTTATGACAGGTCTTGCATGAGAGCCGCCCTGGGTGAAATGGTCGAGCTGGCGGGAGGCTGGCCTGAGAAGGCAGTCGACGGAGCCACCGTCCTGCTGAAGGTCAACATGCTCTCGGCAAAGGAGCCCCACAGGGCCATAACGACCCATCCGGAAGTGGTTGCGGCAATGGCGCAGCTGCTTCAGGAGAGGGGCTGCAGGGTCCAGGTCGGCGACAGCCCCGGGGGCGCAGTGAAGGGTATCGAACGCTACTGGAAACGCTGCGGCTACATGGACATCGCAGAGGAACTCGATCTCGAGCTTGTGAACTTCGAGAGATCGGGCTCGCTGGAAGTTGAAGTCAGGGATAGGATCTACAATATAGCCAGGCCCCTGATGGATGCCGACGCGGTCATCAACATGTGCAAGTTCAAGACCCACGGGATCTGCAGGCTGACCAACGCAGTGAAGAACGGGTTCGGAGCGGTGCCCGGTCTGGGGAAGGCCATACTCCACAGCCATGCCGTGAGACCTCGTGATTTCGCCGAAGTAGTGGTTGACGTATATTCAGCTGTGACTTACTCGCTGCACGTCATGGACGCCATCGTGGCCATGGACGGAAAGGGTCCCAGTACCGACGGTCATCCGAGGCCTGATGGAATACTGGGTGTGGCCCGGGACGGGGTCTGCATGGACATGGTAATGGCGGAGCTCGCAGGCCTGCCGCCGCTCAAGCTTCGAACGAACCTCTCAGCCTTGAGAAGAGGGCTCGGGAAGAAACCAGGGGAGATCAGCGTCAATGGTGGTGATGACTGTGTTCTAACTGATTTCAGGATACCCCGCGAGAGCTTCTACAATCTTCTTCCTTCCTTCCTGGGCGGTCTGGCCAGGTTCCTGTTCAAGAAACCGCCTATGGCTAACGAGAGTTGTATAGGGTGCGGGATCTGCATGGAGGGCTGCCCGGTCGGCGCGATAACACTTGTGGACGGGAAAGCCCGAATGAACAGAAGGAAGTGCATAATGTGCCTGTGCTGCCACGAGCTGTGCCCGGAGAGGGCCGTGAGCATCAGGATACCGTTCGGCAGGGGATGAGATGACCGGGGAGTACAGGCCTGCCTTTGCCCACCGCCTGGAGTACGGTCTGCTTCGTGCGGTCATCTTCATGGCGGGGCTGCTTCCGGTAAGACTGGCCCTCGAGGCCGGGGCTCTTCTCGGCTGGTTTGCATGGAGCGTACTGGGAGTGAGAAGGGGCATTGTGCTGACGAATCTCAGGCAGGCGTTCCCTGAGCGTTCCGAAAGGGAACTCAGGAGGATTGGGCTGGATTCGTACAGGAACTCCGGCAGGTTCATGATGGAGTTCGCAAGACAGGACAGGATGGGTGAGAAGTACATATCCCGGTACGTTGATGTGGATGATCCGGGAAAACTGGAAGGTGTGAGGAGCATCGGAGGAGCTCTTCTGATAACGGGTCATTTCGGCAACTGGGAACTCTTCGGGATCGTCTGCAGGTACAAGCTTGGGGACGTCTCATTCCTTGTAGGAAGGCAGAGCAACGGACTGGTGGACGATTACATCAACAGGATGAGGTCCTGCCACGGCATAGAGCTCTACAACAGGCGGTCCGCGGTCAAGGGTGTCCTCAGGTCCGTACGACGGGGAGGGTTCGTCTGCTGGCTCTCGGACCAGGATGCCGGGGACAGCGGCCTGGTAGTGGATTTTTTCGGCTATCCAGCTTCAACCCCCAGGGGAGCCGCTGCATTCTCGGTGAAGCTGGGCGTGCCGGTGGTGCCTGCTGTTCTTGTCAGGAAGGGCCGGGGACCTTACCATACGCTGGTCATAGGGGATCCGGTGTATCCTGACGGGGACCTTCCCGTCGAAGACGCGGAGGTCCGCGTAACCCGGGAATACTCAGGCCAGCTGGAGGCAATGGTGAAGGCAAGGCCGGACCTTTACTGGTGGGCCCACAGGAGATGGAAATCAACGGGATTATATTCCCATGGCAAACATGCTGATCAGAGGTAACCGAATATGAAGAGCAGAGTCGCAGTACTGAGAACCACTCCGGAGACAGTCCTTGATGATTACGCCAGGCTTCTTAGGAGCATAGACTACCTTGACCAACTGGACAGGAGCAGGGACGTCCTCCTCAAGATAAATGTGTCATGGCATCACTGGTACCCCGCATGCTCCACCACCCCCTGGCAGCTGGACGGAGTCATTCGAACACTCCTGGATGACGGTTTCAGGAAAGACCAGCTGGTATCCACCCATAACAGGACCGTTGTCGTCAGCGACAAGAGGGGCGAGAAGGGCAATCACTTAAGGCAGGTGGACGAGGACCTTCACGGCATAAGGAAGGTGAGGCTCTACGAGAAGCCTGTGAAATGGGTGCCGTTCGAGCCCTCGAAACCTTTCAGGGTGCTTGGTGATATCTTTCCGGACGGAGTCAGGATACCGGATGTACTCATCGGGAATAACATCATCCACCTTCCCACGGTGAAGACCCATGTGTTCACCACCATAACCGGAGCCATGAAGAACGCTTTCGGCGGTCTGCTGAGCGAGCGCCGCCACTGGACCCACAGCGTCATTCACGAGACTCTGGTGGATCTCCTCAGGATACAGAAGGAGATACATCCCGGCATACTTGCAGTAATGGACGGCACCTTCGCCGGGGAGGGGCCCGGACCCAGGGCCATGATACCCCATGTGAAGAACTACATCCTGGCCTCAGCAGACCAGGTTGCAATAGACGCCATCAGCGCGAAGATGCAGGGCTTCGACCCGATGAAGCTCGATTTCATAAGACTTGCCCACGAGGAGGGTCTCGGCGTGGGTGATCCGGCGGAGATAGAGATAGTGGGTGAGGACATCTCTAACGTGAACTTCCATTTCACCCAGACCGACACCTTCGCCAGCAGGGGGCAGAAGATGATCTACCACGGATGGCTGAAGCCTCTGGAGAGCTTTCTGCTGAGAACCCCTCTGGTCCCCTGGTCATACTTTGCCAGCCGGCTATACCATGATGTGTTCTGGCTGAACATGGTGGGGAAGAAGAGAATAAACGAGGCACTGGACACCGGCTGGGGAGAGCTGTTCAAGATGTACGGCTCGGCGGATACCATCCCCTGGCCCGTGGAGGAGAGCGGCGGCGGAGAGTAGGATGGCTGTTACTCAGGCTGTTCTGGGGTGTGGCAGGTGGGGCAGTTTCCACCTTTGGTACGGAAACCTTGCGGGGAACAGGGTAAGAGGATGGGAACCACCCGGGAATCCGGAGTTCCAGCGCCTCCGAACCACAGGCAGGAACAGCTACCTTGAGCTTCCGGATGATGTGAACCTCACCGAGGATATAGAAGAAGTCTCTGGAAGCGAAGTGATCATCGTTGCCGTACCTGCACAGCATTTCAGGGCCCTGTGCGGTACCCTGACCCGCCTCGACCTGTCAGCTTCGGACCTGGTGCTCTGCATGAAGGGCATCGAGAGGGGCACGGGAATGCGGCTGTCGGAGATAGCTCTGGATGAGGGACTTGAGCCGCGCAGCCTCTCAGTATGGGTCGGTCCGGGTCATCCTCAGCAGTTCCTGGCTGGAGTGCCCAGCTGCATGATAATCGCATCGGAAAGGGAAGAGGACGCCAAGAGAATGTCCGCCGTTTTCAGCACGGACCTTATCCGTTTCTACAGGTCCCGCGATCTCATCGGCTGCGAGGTCGGGGCTGCCACCAAGAACGTAGTGGGAATAGCAGCCGGTATTCTGGACGGTCTTAACATGTCAGGCCTCAAGGGAGCCCTTATGGCAAGGGCTCCGCAGGAGGTAGCCAGACTGGTGTCCGCCATGGGCGGTGACTGGAGGAGCGTGTACGGGCTTTCCCATCTTGGTGATTACGAAGCAACGCTCTTCTCGCCATACAGTCACAATCGTCTCTACGGAGAGGCCCTGGCAAGGGGCGAGGCCGATGACGGGCTTCGCCTTTCGGAGGGAGTTGACACGGCCACCGCCACCATGGAGCTCGCCTGGCGCTTCGGCGTGGAGATGCCAATAACCTCAACGGTCAGGAAGGTAATCGAGGGGGAGATGCCCATGGACGAAGCCATCGGGGAGCTTCTGGCCAGACCGGAGAAGGAGGAGTTCTCTGAGAACTTTTAAGGATGGAGGGGGGCTGTTCTGAGAGGAACGACATACCTTGACAACCTGACGGTCAGGCCTCTGTTGCCCGAGGCCGGAAAAGCTGTTGAGGAGGCCCTCTCCATGGGCCTTGGCGACCCCAGGAGCACCAATGCACCGGGAAGGCAGGCTCAGAAGGTTCTGAATGGGCTGGAATCAAGGATAGCTGAACTGCTTGGAGGGTCCGGAGCGATTTTCTTCAGCGATGGGGACATGGCAAACGGAACAGCAGTCCTGGCCGCCGGCAGGGCTGCGCGCGAACTCGGGAAGGATCACGTGATCTCCTCCACTGTGGAGAGGTCCTCCATAGTATGTGCCCTCAGGATCCTGAGGGAAGAAGGGTCCCGTATCAGCATGATGCAGTCCGGTAAGGACGGGAAAGTCCGACTTGATTCCCTGGAGGGTATCATGGAGGATGGGACCGGCCTTTTGACCTGCTCATGGGTCAACGGGATCTCCGGCGTGATCCAGCCCGTTGAGGATATCGCCGGGAAATGCTGCTCAAGTGATGTCTGGTTCCACTGCGATGCATGCTTCGCCCTGGGGAGGCTGCCGGTGGACGCAGGTGCTGTCGGCATGGACTCGATGGCAGTCTCATCCGTTCAGATAGGGGGACCCCCGGGGAGCGCGGCCGTGGTCTTCAGGGATGATACTCCGCTGCCCATGGCTTTGGTTCCCGAGTTCTCCTTCTGCTGCAACATTCCCGGGATCTGCGGAATGGTCGCAGCCATGGAGTCGACCAGGACCGGAATGGAAGCCAGGAACAGGATAGTGAACGAACTCAGGAGCGATCTGCTGGAAGGCCTTGACTCCTGCGGTCTCAGATACTCTATCATTGGTGAGGGGCCGGACGACCTGATTCCGGGTACCGCCCTTCTTCATCTTGATCGTGTGGCGGAGAAAGTGCATGCCAGGATGGAGAGTGATGGAATCGTGCTGCCATCCCACAACTCGTCGGAACGCCTGTCCTTCCTGAGAAGGACCGGGTGGGACATTACACAGCCCGACAGGTTTCTGGGATTCACTTTCGATGCCGGTAACACCGGCGCCGACGCAAAGCATTTTGTAAAGTCACTGGCCGACATATACAGCGGATGAAAGGAACCCGGGATTTGAACAGGATCGCGTTACTCGCCGCAGTTGCCCTTTTCGTGACCATCAGCCCCATCCGCGCCCAAACCTCTTGCCCGAGCCGCTACTTCTGGGTGGTCAGAGACGGACTGTCCAGCCCCCAGTCAATTGATTCTCTTGTGGAAAGGGCGACGGAGGCCGGAGCCAACGGTCTGATAGTCCAGGTGGTGGGAAGGGCGGAAGCCTATTACAACTCATCGCTGCTGCCGGCGGCTGCATTTCAGGAGGGTTTCGATCCGCTTGCCTATGTCATCGCCAGGGCCAGACCCCGGGGGATGGAGGTCCACGCCTGGATAAATGCCTTCCTTGTTTGGTCCGCCCCTTCCCCGCCTGCAGATTCCTCACATGTGTGGCATTCACATCCCGACTGGTTCATGACCGACAGGTTCGGCAGATCCACCAGGGATTACACGGCTGCCGAATTGGAGGGCAGCGGTCTGGTCGGCGGAACCCTGTCGCCGGCACTGCCGGAGGTCAGGGGTTTCATTGCGGGGATCGCTTCGGAGATAGCCACCGGCTACGATGTGGATGGCATCCATCTGGACTACATAAGGTACCCTAACCCATCCTTCGGCTTCGAACCGCGGGCGGTGGGCGCCTTCTTCCTTGAGACGGGCATGGACCCGCTGGAACTGTTCAGGAGACATGAAGGCATGGAAGACCTCTCAGAAGCCTGGGCCGAATGGAGAAGGGAAAATGTCACCGCCACCGTTGAAACTGTCAGGTCGGTGCTCAGGAGCGATGCTCCCGGTGTGCTCCTCTCAGCGGCGGTGATGGCCGACCCTCTGGAGGCCGAGACCCATTATTCCTGTGAATGGAGGTACTGGCTGGAATCCGGACTGGTGGATTTCGTATGTCCCATGGCCTATACCACCAGCATGTCCAGGGCAAGGGAGCTTGCAGCACTGGTCACAGTTGTGGAACCGGACAGGGTGGTGTACGGCATAGGGACTTACAACCAGCCCATATCCAGCGCCGTCACAGGTGCCTCGGAGGCACTCTCGAGGGGTGCCGGAGGGGTTTGCGTATTCAGCCTCAACTCACTCTCCTCCGACAGCACCTGGAAGCTGAGGAACTTCTGGGGAGAGACGGGGAGTACGGATCATCCCATGGACGCCTCTGTGTTCCATAGGGTCTCCTCTGGAGCGGGGCGATGAAGTGAGACTCGGGGTCCTGGCCAGCGGCAGCAGGGGCAACGCATTCGTGGTGGAGCACTGCGGAGTGACCGTATTCATAGACGCCGGGCTGAGCGGCAGCCGGCATCACGACAGGCTTGTCCGATCGGGATTCACTGATGTCAGGCCGCAGGCGCTGCTCATAAGCCACGAACATTCGGACCATGTCAAGGGAGCCGGCATCATCGCAAGAAAATGGTGTATTCCCGTCTGCGGTACAACGGGCACTCTGAGGGCATGCAGGAGATATCTGGGCAGGATACCAGGGGCTGAGATACTGGAGAACGGCTCCGTCATGGATTTCGGGAGTTTCTCCATTTCCTCCTTCAGCCTGGCCCATGATGCCGCTGACCCTTCGGGGTTCATCATCGAATGGGATTCCGGGCGGCTGGGGATAGCCACTGACCTCGGCAGGTCCAGCCCCCTGGTGGAGGAGAGCCTGTCAGGCTGCACCGCCATAGTGCTGGAGTTCAATCATGACGAGGACATGCTGTGGGGGGGAAGCTACCCATGGCACCTGAAACAGAGGATAGCATCGAATACAGGACACCTTTCGAACCAGACGGCCTCGGAACTACTGGCCGCTGTCTGGCATAGAGATATGAAGACTTGCGTCCTGGCGCATCTCAGCCAGGAGAACAACCTGCCGCATCTGGCGGAGAAGGCTTCGAGAGAGGTCGCAGGAGGACATGTAAATATCCTTACCGGCATGCAGGATGACCCGCTGCCGGCTCTGGAGATTTGAGGAGGTAGCATACATTGAAACTGGCCATGACAATGGCGTTCTCGGTCGCCTTCGCCGCAGCGGCCATGAACGTTGACCTGGCGGTGAGCACAGGGCTTTCCTACCCGACGGGCACATGGGGCAACAGCCTCAATACCGGTCTGGATGCAGGTTTCTACGCTGCCTGGAAGGCGTCCCCATCGCTGAAAGCCGGTCTGGGGCTCTCCATGAGCGTATTCGGCAGCGGTGACCAGGGAGCTGCAAGCATGACACTCCTGAAACCCCATATCAGGGCGGCTTACTATCTCAGACCATGGGGTAATGTCTTCAATCCCGGCCTGCTGTGCGCCTTCGGAATGTGCCGGAGTTCTCTGAGCAACAGCGGAGGTACGGATCCCGCCACATGGGACCCTTTCTGGACAGTGGGCCTCCGATGGAACTTCAGCATAGGCGGTGGTTTCAGGGGAGAGGTCGGCAGTGACTACTCCAGTGTGATGGCCGAGATGCAGAGCGGTGACGCCTTCATTCTACAGTTCGGCATTTCAAGGGAGGTGGCGCTGTGAAGAGGACATTGATACCCATGTTGACCGCCATCTTGCTGGTTGTGGCAGGATGCGGCCGGAATCCCCTCTATTTCAGGATGGGGGCCGATTACTACCCCATAGACCAGATAGGCAGCGAGTGGGAATACTCTATTGCGGGCGGTGGAGCACTTATAGTACAGGTCATAGACCAGACCGAGAGGGGCGAGAGGGCCTGCTACAGGGTTCTGACCGGGGCTGATTACACGTACTGGATAGCCAATGACGGCTATCTGGAGTTTTACGAAGATCACCGCGTGATGTTCAACGGGTACGAGGTGCCCCTCTATCAGGCATGGGTCACATGGCTGGACTGGCCTCTCACCACCGGATACTCCAGGACCGACTCCGCCTCAACGTATGCCGTGAGCCAGGGTGTCACCATCAGTCACGACTGGTTGAGGACCTCCACCGTGCTTGGAATCGGGACAAGCCCTGACGGCCAGTGGGAGCAGTGCTATCACCTGGTCCAGGACGAGACCACCATCAACTGGATAAGGACCCCGGGATTCGAACCGGAAACAACGGTGGTCCAGAGAGATATATGGCTCGCCCCCGATGTGGGGATGGTGGCGCGGCAGACGGCTGACAGCACTCTTACACTGGTGAGCTATACGCAGGGTAACTGAACTTGACATCAGGTCTGATCTTCTCGTTCTTCTTCCTGCTGGCCTATGCCTACATAGCCGTTGCCCACAAGAAGAGGGGCGTGGCCATCTGGATGTCCGTAATGCTGGCCCTCCTGTGCAGTATAATCTTCGGGTGTTTCGCAGGCTGGGGGGAGATCGGCAAGATAGCCGGGAACATCAATTTCAGCGTTCTGCTGATATTCTCCGGTATCCTGCTGATCGCGGAGGTGTTGATCGAGGCCGGCATCCCCGGTCATCTGGCCGGTCACATAGTCACCCATTCGAAGGATTACGGCCACGCAGCCATCTATCTCTGCATACTCGCCAGCGTCATATCCATATTCGTGGAGAACGTCGCCACGGTGATGATAGTGGCGCCGGTAGCCCTGGAAGTGGCCAGGAAGCTGAAAGCGAACCCCGTGGTGCTCCTCATAGGGATCGCAGTGGCCAGCAACCTCCAGGGCACTGCGACTCTGGTGGGCGACCCTCCCAGCATGATACTGGCCGCTTCCGAGAATATGGACTTCAATAGCTTCTTCTTCATGAACGGCAGACCTGGGATGTTCTTCGCAGTGCAGATCGGCGCGATCGCCTCGTTCTTCGTACTGCGCAGGCTCCTCAAGAAGGATTCGAGGCCGCTCCCCAAGGTGACCATACCCAGTGTGAGCAGCTGGTTCCCGGCCTGGATACTTTGCGGCGTGATACTGGGACTTGCTGTTCTGAGCTTTTTTTTCCCCGGTGTCGGCATTGAAGCTGGGCTTCTCTGTATCGGGGGAGGGATACTGGCTGTATCCTGGCATGCCCTCTACCGGAGGGGGCACCTGGGCGCTTCCTCCGGCAGGGGCAGGCATGGCGAAAGAAGCTCCAGGGCCATTCTAAGGGAGTTCGACTGGGACACCCTGTTTCTCCTGGCGGGGATATTTTTCATGGTGGGATCTCTGGAGGCCATGGGGGTCATGGAGAGAGTGGGTATCTTCCTGGGGGGAGTGTCCGGTCACAGCCCGTTCATGGCCTTCCTCCTGGTAGTGGTCAGCGCCGTTCTGCTCAGCGCCTTCATCGACAACGTCCCCTACGTGACCGCCATGATCCCGGTTACCCACGCAATCGCCCAGAGCATCGGCCAAAGCGGAGGAAGCCACTACTACCTGACCTTCGGCCTTCTCATCGGCGCATGTCTGGGTGGGAACATCTCTCCTGTGGGCGCAGCGGCCAATATCGTATCCGTCTCGGTCCTGAGAAAGAACGGGTTCAGTGTCTCCTTCATGCAGTTCGTCAGGGTCGGACTGCCCTTCACCCTTGCGGCTACCGCATCGGGGGCGGCTTTCATATGGTTCGTATGGGGACCATGATGGAATTCAAATGGGATGCCAGGGAACAGAAAACTGTTACGGAGCTTTTTTCCGCCGGGGAAGAACCCGATATCCAGGAGCTTCTCCGGGGTGACTGGAAGAACCCGTTCCTGATAATCGACACCTCCGTTCGACGTCTCTGGGACGGACGACTTCAACCCGCAGTCCTGTCGGCTTCCGGTCTGTACGTCATGGAGGCGGACGAGGTCCTCAAGAACACGTTTACCCTTGCACAGATATGGGAAAGCATGTCCTCTGCGGGAATCACCCGTGACATTCCCGTAGTGGTGATCGGAGGCGGCATCGTATGCGACATCGGTGCTCTGGCGGCATCCACGTACCTCCGGGGATTGAAGCTGATGCTCGTGCCGACGACTCTCCTGTGCATGGTGGACGCCTGCCTGGGCGGAAAGACCGGTGTGAACATGGCAGGGGCCAAGAACCAGGTCGGGACCTTCGCTCCCGCAGACAGGATAGCGATCCTGCCCTCGTTCCTCGAGACCCTCCCGGAAAAGGAGTTCCGCAACGGGATGGCGGAAGTGATAAAGACCGCACTGATAGGGGACAGGGATATTAAGGAACTTCTTCTCGATCAGGGCGATGTCAGGGATTCTGGAGTAAGGTTGCTGGAGATCGTAAGAAAATGTCTTCGGGTGAAGGGAAACATAGTCGAGAAGGACCTGAGGGAAGAGGGCGGAAGGATGGTCCTGAACCTTGGCCATACTGTGGGGCATGCGCTGGAGAGCGCAAGCGGTTTTGAACTCTCCCACGGCGAGGC
>CAZXEF010000090.1:0-10729 GCA_964639605.1 uncultured bacterium
GATACTGAGGGGCATGTCGTCCATCTACAGGCGGATGTTCGGGTCTGAACCACGGGTGGAGAGCATACACGCGGGTCTGGAATGTGGTATCATAGGCGATCGGACAGGCGGAATGGACATGATATCCATAGGCCCGGACATAAGGGACGTGCATGTACCCGGGGAGAGGGTCAGCATCCCTTCGCTGCAGAGGTTCTGGGGTTTTCTGAGGGCTGTGCTGGAAGACCTGGATTGATGAAGGAAGCGTGATCGGGGGTAAAATGTTCAGCAGCATGCTTGAAGAGTGCCGCCGGCTGGCATCAAGGGAGATGCTGAGCCGGCCTGCCGCCGGGAGCCACTGGCTCCCTCTGTCGGGGGAACAGGTCCGCCGGTTGGAGGAACAGGGCTGCAGCTCCTCCGACTGGTCGAAGGTTATGGTGGGACCCCGTGCAGCTCTCGAGAGCGTGCGGAACTGCAGGTTCCTGGGACGGGTCCGGCTTTCCCTGGCTCCCGCTGTCCTCGGCGGAAAGACCATAGAGCCCCTGCTGTGGAACTCCATCCTCGAGGACGTGGACCTCGGACCGGGCTGCAGGATAATCTCCGCGGGTACCCTTCGGAACCTGGTCCTCGAGGAGGGGGGCACCGTTGAGAACTGCGGCAGTATAAGCTTTAGTGAGGGTTCTCCATGCGGCTGCGGGCAGGAGCTGGAGCTGGGAGTGGAGACCGGTGAGAGGAACGTTCCCTCCTTCCCCTGCCTGGACGTTCAGCTGGCCTTTGAGCTGTCGGGAGGAGAGGGGAGGCCGGCCAGGATGTCCTTGTATCGCTCGATGCTGGATATGTTCCTGCAAGAGTTCCGCAGTGCAGGGCCCGGGCGCCTCTGCAGGGAAAGCAGTGTTACCGGCACCCCGGTGGTGGAGGATAGTTTCATAGGTCCGGGAGCCTCCATATCCAACGCGACCGCGGTGCGGAACAGCACACTGCTTGCAGGTGCCTGTATCATGGACGGGGCCCTGGTGAGGGACTCGATACTGAAATGGGATGCCAGGGCAGACTCCATGGCCGTGGTGGAGAGGTCCGTAGTGGACGAGGCTTCCATCGTCGAGAAGCACGGCAAGCTCACATCCTCGTTCCTGGGACCGAATTCCGTACTTGGATCCGGTGAGATAACGGCCTCCCTGGCCGGTCCCTTCACCGCATGCCACCATCAGTCATTGCTGATCGCCGCCAGGTGGCCGGAGGGAAGGGGCAACATCGGTTACGGAGCCAACGTGGGCAGCAATCATACATCCAGGCTTCCCGACCAGGAGATAAGACCGGGAGAGGGAATGTTCTTCGGTCTGGCCTGCTCGGTGAAGTTCCCGGCCGATTACTCCCTGGCCCCCTACAGCATAATCGCCACAGGCGTGACCACGCTGCCTCAGAGGGTCGAATTCCCGTTCTCGCTCATCTGCGGACCCTTTGTACAAGCGGAGGGTGTCCCACCGGCGTACAACCAGATCCTCCCCGCCTGGGTACTCTCGCACAACATGTTCGCCGTCAGGAGGAATGACCTGAAGTTCAGCGAGAGGAACAGGGCAACTCACTGGCAGCAGGGAAACAGGCCCGTACTGAGGAGGGAGACCGTGGAGCTCATGGAGAGGGCGGTCCACCTCCTTGAGGTCGAAGAGACCAGGGATGTCTACCTGGACCGGCACATACCAGGGCTGGGCAAGAACTTCATGACAGAGGAGCACAGGCAGAAGGCCCTGGAGAGCTACGGGTTCCATATAGGGCTCTTCGCCCTGGAAGCCCTCGGCGCCCAGGGCAAGCTCGAGGTAAAGGATCCTTTCGTCAGCGGTATACTGGAGGCGAGGTTCGGCGGCATGGTCCACGCAGATCTTCTGGAGCTTCGTGAAGGGATGCTAAGGAGACTGGAAGAAGACGTGGCCGAGAGCCGGCGAAGGGACCATGTCCGGGGAAGCGGAATGATCGCGGACTACCTTTCAGTGAGGGATATCACCCTCTGACCCACGGCCGGTCGAGCAGATGATATTGACAGACATCATTCTTCATGTATAATATTTGAGTAGTTGCTCAAACATTCAATTGAAATGAGGTGCAAGTCTGGAATTCCTCTCCGCACTCTGGGGCACCACAACGGCCCTGGCGCCGTCTCTGATCCTGGGTCTGCTGGTTGCCGGGCTTCTTCACGTCTTCATAAAAAGGGACAGGATACTGAGCCATCTCGGACGGCCGGGGTTCAGAAGCAGCGCCAGGGCGGCCCTGATCGGTGTGCCGTTGCCGCTCTGCTCCTGCGGGGTACTCCCGGCGGCACTGTCGCTGAAGCGTGACGGGGCCTCCGATGGTGCTGTCACATCGTTCCTTATCAGCACTCCGCAGACCGGAGTGGATTCCATCGCGGTGACCTGGGGGGTCCTCGGACTTCCCGTAGCAGCGGCAAAGGTTGTCGCTGCGTTCATCGCGGGTGTGATAGGAGGTACCCTGGTCGACAGGACCGGGGGAGCCGTGGAACCGCCGCTGCAGACCCCCGGCTGCGCGGACAGCGAACAAGGCCCGTTCCTGTCCCGGATATGGAACTACTCCGTGGGCACCATCTTCAGGGACATATACGGCTGGATAGCTATAGGGATAGGCGTCTCGGCCCTGATCACAGTACTTATGGAGCCGGGCCAGCTGGCGGACTACCCCATCCTCGGCGGCCCCGTGGGACTGCTGGCCGCTCTTGCCCTCGGAATACCTCTCTACGTATGCTCCGTGGCGTCGGTCCCCATAGCGGCGGGACTGATCTACGCCGGTTTCCCGGTGGGCAGCGCCCTGGTCTTCCTGATGGCAGGCCCCGCCACGAACGCTGCGACCATGGGTGCGGTAAGACGCGCTCTTGGAGGAAGGGTCTTCCTCATATACCTTCTCACGGTGATCGGCGTGAGCATGGCGGCAGGGCTTCTGCTCAACTCCCTGGAGATATCGGTTTCCGGTGTGCATGCCCATGGGCATGGGACCGGCAGCCTGGCAGGCATTGCAGCAGCAGCCGCATCGGCGACCGTCATCCTCGGAATTCTCTGGTTCGGCCTGACCGACGCCAGTATGTTCCTGGGGAAGCTGTTTGCCCGCGGAGGGAACAGCGGCAGCAGCAGGGTCCTCAGGGTGGAGGGCATGTCATGCGCAGGCTGCGAAAGGCGTGTTCGTGAGTCGCTGGAGGCTGTTCCCGGCGTAACCGTGAAAAGCGTGTCCGCAGCAGGCGGCACAGTGGCCGTAACAGTCGGGAGCGGGGATGACGCGGCACTGGACCAGGCGATGAAGGCCGTGGAGTCCGCCGGATACAGGGTGACGGGAGTGAAGGATGGAGCATGACTGAAGAGGTAGAACTTGGCAGGCTGGCCGAACTGTTCCATCAGATGGCCGACCCGACACGCCTGGGATTGCTGATATCCCTGATGGATGGTGAGAAATGCGTTTGCGACCTTAGCGAGGGTTCCAGTGTCAGCGTTTCCGCGGTCTCCCATCAGCTCCGTTCACTGCGAACCGCCAGACTGGTGAGGAGCAGGCGGGAGGGAAGGCACATTTTCTACAGTCTGGACGATGACCATGTGGGTTCCCTGGTATCCGTGGGCCTCGAGCATGTCAGGGAGACCGGCTGAGGCCTGCCGGTTGCTCGATGCTTTCCTCTTTCTTTCATGGAGTATCCAGCAATTCGGCATAAGCAGGTAAGCCCGTTGTCTTCGCGGCGATTTCCGTAAGGGGAACGATATCGTGTCGGTCGATATAGCGAAGGGCGAATTTTCGATTCAGGGCCATGAATTGCCTGAGGCCGACGGAGACCCGGTTCAGATACGAATAGAGCCCGATAGCACCGGTGGGGATATTCATCGTCTCTTTCCCATACTCAGCCTTGAGAACGCGAAAGTCGGCGAATACTTCTTCCACACTTGAGCCGAAACGGGCGTACTCCGCGGGTACGGAACCGTTCCGGAGTGCAGCTCCTACCTGCCGCCCCACTGAAGCGGCTGCCATGGAAGCCCGGCCAATTGCGATCATGTGGACATACGGCGCTCCCAGCGCCAGTCCCTTGTAGACCTGATCCTCGGTGGCGAACCCACCAGCCATCGCTATCGGCGGCAAGGACTTGCCTGCCTTCTCCAGTCTGCTCATGATGCGGTGGACAATGGCTTCCAGCGTTACGGTAGGCATGCCCCATTCGTTCATCATCTTCGCCGGACTATGGCCGGTTCCGCCGCCTGCTCCATCGAGGGTTACGAGATCGACTCCGGCTTCTGAGGCGATCTCGAGTATAGTGGCGATATCCCGGGGGTCAAAAGGCCCGGTCTTGAGGCAGATGCGCTGAACGCCCAGCCTCCTGAGTTCAGCTACGCGTTTCACGAGCGCTTCGGGACTCCACATGGGCAGTTTCCCTATCTTTTCGAACACGGGACCTACTCCCCTGGCGTAAGCCTCGGCCACAGCGGGGTCTGCCGGGTCCGGCAGGACTATGTAACCTTGAGCCTTGAAACGAAGTGCGTCCTCGATTTTCGGCACCTGCCCCATGCCCTGGATGCCCTTGGCCGCCTGTCCCAGTTTCAGCTCTGCGGATCTGATATCGAGCTTATCGACCGCGTACTCCAGAACACCGTGATATTCGTCGTCGTAGTTTGCCTGGAGTACGATATCGCCGAATCCATGGTGGTATCTCCTGAATGCGGATACCATTTCAGCTATCAACGGAGACTTGATGACCCTGCTGCCGTTCATGACAAGTCCCGGGTCCTTTGCTATCACATCCTCGCCGATGACCACGGGAACCCCGGAAAGAGCGGCTCCGGCGAAGTATTCCCGCCATGCCAGCTTGGCCATGGCCGGAAGGATGAACGGTGCTCTGATACTGACTGCATGTGCAGTTCCAAAGGTCGACGTGATATCGGCGTTGGGAAAACTGGCTTCGTACGGGTCCGCGGGAAGCCCGACCGCACCAAAAACCCGGCCGTTGATATTGAAATGAGAAAAATCGAGTGGATAGCGCTTCTCAGAAGCGAACTGATTCCTGTCAGCGGAAAAGGGCAGGATGGCTTCCGGACCACGGATCGCAGAAAGACCGATCTCGCAGGGGCCAGGGCAATCGGCGGTGCAGACCGCGCACATCCCGGAGATATCGGCAACATGATCCCGGCTGCGCAGACGGGTATTCGTGATCGAACTGCCGAGGAAAGGACTAAAGCTCATTATATGCAACCTCCTTGAATGGACACCGCTGAATCCGAATATACGATAGTGTTTTCAGTCCTGTGTTCCCTGCCATCAGATCGGAATCGGGATCATGCTGGACGATCCGGAGCCCGTGCCCGGCGCGGAACGTTACGTTCAGAGAATCGATAGTCTTTCGCACGGTGACTCCTTTCGACCTCGGGAGCCGGTACTCAGCGCGGATTTCCCTGCAATACCGAACCCGACGTCGCACATTTCAGTTATTGTCTCTTTGATGTTCACTGAATCTTCTCAGGTAGAACTTGTTGCTTCCGTATTCTGTCTCGATGAGCTGACCTTCTTCCAGCATTCGATGGACGATTTCCCAATTTGCCCCGGCCCGTTTCAGGAACTCCTCTACCGCATCATCCCGCATTGGGTGAACGGCAGTTATGCTCAGAATATCCTCCTCGACATTCCCGGTGAAAGCAAAAGAACTCCCTTCGTATCCGATCAAATACTCAACGTGTTCTATCTTTTCCATAAATATCTGATAAGCCCTGTTAATTACATTTTCGTCCGGCGGCTTCACCCATTTTTCCGCAGGCGGGCGTATAGGAATGGATAGGTAGGCTGTGGCTGGCTTAAGTAGACTCAGGAATTCAGCTGTCCTTCTGAGGTTCTGGTCCGAGTCGTTCACATCTGCCAGAAGCATGGTTTCCGTAACCAAATGCCCCTTGAATATTCCTGCGAACTCCAGGGCCCCTTCAAGAATCGTGGGCAGTTCAAGCAGGCGGTGAGGACGATCCAGCTTGCGCCAGACTGCTTCCTCGACGGTATCGATCTTCAGTGAAACCCAATCAGCCTTCATCAATGCGTCCCTCACGTCCTTTTGCCATATGAGAGAAGTATTCGTTATTACTGCGATCGGAATGCCTGATGGTTTCAGGAGATCGATCTCCCGGCCCAGATTGATATCCAGCGTAGGTTCCCCATCCGTGACAAAGGTCAGGTAGTCAATCTTTTCTCCGGCCTTTTCAGTCTCTTTCAACTTGTCCTGTACGAACTCCAGGATTTTTTCCGGCTTGTAGAATTCCTGCTTTTCCAGCTGCATTTTTACGGTACGGCCCAACTGACAATAGGCGCAGGAATAGCTGCAGATCTTGGGCGGGATAATATTCAGCCCCAGGCTGCGTCCCAACCTTCGGGACGGTACAGGTCCGAATACAATCGACTTGTTCGCTTCCAATTTTCATAACTCCAATTCGAGCTTCAGATTGACTTATGCCTGCAAGTCGGGGCTCGGAGTGCCGTATGGAACCCTCAAGCTCAACAGGTTGCTGTTGCGCAAGCCCGAATCACTATGCGGCAACTCAGCTTCAACCGCAAGTTGTGCAAAATCATAGCACCAGATAGCCGCCATCGACCGGCATTGCTGCTCCTGTCACCAGGGATGACTTCTCCGAACACAACCACACCACTGCCTGAGCTACTTCTTCCGGTTTGCCGAGCCGACCGATTGGCTGGTGGAGCAGCATACCTTTTTCCGCTTCAGGATTGTCCCGCAGCAGCTGCTCCACCGGCGGGGTTCTTATCCATCCTGGACAGATGGCATTGATGCGGATACCCTTCTGGGCATATTGCATCGCCGCAGACCTGGTGAGTCCGATCACTCCATGCTTGGCAGCGGAATAGACCGGATCCCAGCGGAAGCCTCGCTTGCCGTCGACGGAGGAGTTGTTGACGATCGCACCAGTTCCGGCTTCCAGCATGACCGGTATCTCGTATTTCATGCACAGCCATACGCTTTTCAGGAATCCTCCAATGGTCCTGTCCCAATCCTCCTCCCGGATCTCCGCCGTCCATCCGCCTTTTCCCCCGGACCCTGCATTATTGAATGCATAGTCGAGTCTGCCGTACTCTTCTACAGTTGTCTTCACCAGCGATTGAACCTGAGAAGCCTGCGTGACATCCGTACCTATCCAGATTGCCTTTCCGCCCACGTCTCTGATCTCGCCGGCAGTCTGTTCGCCGGTCCTTTCCGTGCGGTTTGCAATTACGACATGTGCTCCTTCACTTGCGAAGGCCAGGGCTGCGGCTTTGCCAATACCCGAACTTCCACCTGTTACCAGAGCAACCTTTCCAGTCATTTCAGCTGACATTCATTCCCTCCTTTATTGCCTGGGATATGTCTCTGTTCTCCTTTTCTTCAGGCCAACAGGCGCTTTCAGTCGTACCGCTAAGAGGAGCTGAACCGTGACACCTTCAACGCCTGCTTCCGCACTATTGACCTGTGCGCTGTCCAGGATACGTCCCTCTCGGGGCAAGTGCATGCTGAGCGCAGGGGGGGGTGATGGCACACTCGATTACCCCTTCCGGCCAGGTGAGTCGATTCCATTCGTATTCGTCAAAGGCAACGTGGTAATTGCTGCGACTTCCCGGCTCATTATCTGTTCATCTCCTGCTAGCCGCCCAACGATCAGCGTAACCAGCGCTGTAAACCTTAGTTCATTTCTGACAAGCGCCTGGTTCATGCTGTGGTTAGACGCTCATTCTTCCAACAAAACATCTAGCATCCTTTTATGATTATCCATAAAACTCTTCGCTACAGTAAAGTTCTCTGTTTCTGTATACTCCACGACATCCATTTCCGCGCCGGATAATTGATAAATTGTTGAGTTCGGATATGCCATGATAATTGGGGAATGTGTAGCAATGATGAACTGCGATTCTTTCTTCACAAGATCATGTATTCGCGATAGTACAGCCATCTGTCTGCTGGGAGATAAGGCAGCTTCTGGTTCATCCATAATGTATAGACCATTGCCGCTAAAACGCTCAGTCAAAAGAGATAAGAAGGATTCGCCGTGTGACTGTTCGTGTAGAGGTCGACCGCCGTATGAATCAGCAATGGGCTTACCCAGGCCACCGGACTCCGCATCCATCCTCTCAATAGAACTGGCGACGTTGAAAAAGCTCTCCGCGCGAAGGAAGTAGCCGTCCTGAGGCTGTTTAACTCCTTTGATAAGACGGATATACTCGTGGAGTACGGAATGTGATGGACGAGTGCCAAAATGAAAGTTCTTTGATCCACCTTCAGGATTAAATCCCCATGCAACAGCAATAGCCTCCAGCAGAGTAGATTTCCCCGTACCGTTTTCTCCAACAAAGAAAGTAACTGATGGGTGCAGTTCAAGCTTGTCGAGATTCTTTACAGCGTTAAGACAGAAGGGATACTCATCGAAGGACGAAACCTTATCTCTTCTGAGTTCAATGTGAGAAATGAACTGGTTCGATATCATTCATTCCCGTCTAGCACTTCGAATGAGTCGCTTCATCTCCCATACCTGACGAGGAGCCAAGGCGACTCTATTCGTTTGTTCTGCATTCTCTATATGTCTTCCGAATACTCATATACTGCTTCCAATGGTACTTCTTCGAGATATTCAAGCCGCAAAACACGAGTTGTCAGCATCTCTTCACCTCGGGCTCCCTTTGAATCAGGATGTTGAATTAGATCTGTTTCCGGATCCGTTACAAGCACCCTGTGAAGGTAGCCGTGCTTTGTTCCATTATGCGTAATCTTATACGAACGTTTTCCGGTATCATCGTTTTCGCTGACTTCTATACTTAGGATTTCGGGTTTGTGCGAAAAGGCTCTGGCAAGAATAAGTATTGGCGTTACTGTTGAGCCAGAATGCAATTCCGATAATTTCTTTGGGCTTCCATGAAACCATTCAATGTGCGGCTGGGTTGTCATAGGAATTGCCTTGTCCAATGGAATTTGCCTTTCTTATTATTCTCTGCAGACGTCTCAAATCAGCAGACACTATTTACACACTGGATTCCTGTTCTGCTGCATTTGATTGTTAGCATTTCATTTCGCTAGTCTTGAATTTACAAGACGATTAATGCTTACTCCTTCTTCAGCAGCTTCTTCAGCGATACGACGGTGGAGTTCGGGAGGGATTCGAACAATGAATTTACCGCTGAACTTACGGGTTGAAAATGGCTCAGGAATATCTTCATTGTTTTTTCTCAAATCTTCTATTACTTCTGAAACAAGCTGCCTGATTCCCTGCAGAGCTTCTTCTGGAGTTTCATCAAGCCAGCTAAGGCTGGGGAATTCAGTACAAAGGCCTGCATATTCCTTGTCTCCCTCGGACCAGATGACCCGATAGGTAAAATGATCATTCTTCAGCATTGTTCAGTTCCTGTAACCTTTCTATGGTTTTAGAACTTGTCTGACCTGGTAAGGCTTTGCCTTGCCTTTCTTGTTCTGGATATTTACTCTAGGGTCGCCTTGCCAGGGTGTTTTATAAACCTGATGACTTGATCCGGATTGCCTCGGTACTCCGAAGTAGAACTCGCAGACCCTGGATAAATCAGAGAAGCGCACACTTCTTGGATTCTCCTTCATCTTCCTAATCAAATCGTCAATCTTAACCATAGATATAGTATCAATAATGATACTGTATGTCAATCCTTTCTATTATGCTAACGCTCAAAATCAGCAGACTGCGTGAAGCCTAGAACAGGGCAGCAAGCGAAGCTCTGCTACATTTTGTTGTTATCCTTCTATTTGTACACTTCAACAATCTCATACTGTGTTTCTGCATCTGGGCGGAAACGATGCAATTCAAACAGAAGCTCTTCTTCAGCTACAGTGACCTCCAGGAAATTGTAGTCCTCTACTCTTTGACTACCCCTCCAGTATAGGTCTAATGGATAGTTATCTTCCTGTGGTGTTACATCATGTCTCTGCTCTCCACCGCCGGCTCCGAGAACAAGATATTTGACTCCATCAACTTCATACAGTTCCGTTGTATGCACGTGTCCGTTGAACACTGTAATGTTTAGATCGGATGAAAAAGGTTCGATGTAACTGTGTGGATTGTGTTCTTCCGGAAGCGGTCCAAATCCTGATTGACAAAAAGCAGGATTGTGAAAAGTAATGAATACTTCTCTGCTATCGATTTCTACAGCCTCTCTTAGCCAATCAGTCATTATCTGCATCTGCATATCAAAGCCGGGATTTACTCCTCCCCACTCGGATGGATTTCGATAATCCATATCGCCAGTGTCAAGGAAGATGAAACGACACCCCTGATAGTCGAACATGTATACCCTGTTATCTGGTGTGAATCCCAATTCTTCAAGATAGGGTACTGTGCTTATAAAGCCTTCTAGATTCTCATCAAGCCATGTTTCATGATTACCAGGGGATGGGAAGAACCGGCCAGGAAGACCTTCCGGATTCTCAACGGGCAGTCTACTTAGGAATCTGCTATAAAAGTCAGACCAGAACGGACTCTCCTCCAAAGAAGTCCCGAAATATCCAAAATAGGTTATATCACCGGTATTCAAACAGAAGGTGGGTCCCTGAAGAGGATCGTCAGCTCCAATTTGAATTCGGTCTATAATACTGTTGTATACCCATGCTTGACCTTCAGATCGTAAAACAATGTCTGCACCTGGTCCACGTAGCATCAAACGCGGCCAGCAATTTTTGAGTACTGTCATGGTATACATGTCAGGAGAGCTTGTTGGCCAAATCTTGAACCAATCTAACTCG
>CAZXEF010000091.1:0-10666 GCA_964639605.1 uncultured bacterium
GGCCCACTTAGAAGAAGTGGCACAAAAGTGGCACAACCCAAAAAGAGAACCCCCCGAGCTCTGTCAACTCGAAAAGCTTTGGTATGACCCCAACGGGATTCGAACCCGTGTTGCCGGCGTGAAAGGCCAGTGTCCTAACCGCTAGACGATGGGGTCGCCGAAAGTCCTCAAAGATGGTCAAGTACTTAATTTTCGTCAATACCCGATGGTGAGCCGCGGGGGAGTCGAACCCCCGACCCTCTGATTAAAAGTCAGATGCTCTACCGTCTGAGCTAGCGGCTCACTGACCGGGTCACAGGCAGCCGGTAAAATGCAGGAAATAGTTGGAAAATGCAAGAGTAACAGGTTCACTGGTCATTATATTCGGAACTTCTTATTGAATTGAGAAGCAGTGGGACCCTAGGCAACCGGAACAGATTGGACGCTTGAATTGGAGAAAACCAGCGGGAAACCCAGCATTTTCGTCATCGATACCAATGTGCTGCTTTACGACCACAACTGCATCGACAATTTCCAGGAGCATGATGTGGTGATACCTATCACAGTCCTTGAGGAGCTTGATGAGTTCAAGAAGGGCAGCGACCTTATCAACTTCCAGGCCAGGGAGTTTATACGCAAGCTTGACAGGCTGTCGGGGGAGAAGCTGTTCAAGGACGGGCTGCCCCTCGGGCCGGACAGGGGAAAACTGTTCGTGAAGATCGCAGAATCTCCAAGCGTTTCAGCGGTAGACAGCGCCTTCTTCTCCATGAACAAACCGGATCACAGGATACTCGCCCTTGCGGACCAGCTGCGCAGCAGCAACCCGGACAGGTCGGTCGTACTGATAAGCAAGGACATCAACCTCAGGATGAAGGCCAAGTCCCTGGGAATTCAGGCAGAGGACTACGAGACCGGCAAGGTGGAGAACGTTGACGAGCTGTATACAGGCACAGGTATAATCGAGACCGTGGACAAGGACCTCATCTCCAGGTTCTACCAGCCGCCCTTCTCAGTGCCCAGGACCGAAGTGGACCCCGAGATGTCTCCGGTCCCGAACCAGTTCTTCATACTGCGTAACGGCAGCAACAGTTCACTTACCTGGTATAACCCGGAGACCGACGAGTTCGAGAGGATCATCAAGACACGGGCATACGGCATACAGCCAAGGAACGCCGAACAGACCTTCGCCCTGCACACACTTCTCAATCCCGCCGTCAGACTGGTGACGCTCACCGGCAAGGCTGGTACCGGCAAGACCCTTCTGGCTTTGGCCGCTGCCATGGAACAGAAGAAGGAGTACAGACAGATATACCTTGCCAGGCCCGTGGTCCCACTGGGCAACCGTGACCTTGGGTTCCTCCCCGGTGACGTTCAGAGCAAGTTGGACCCCTACATGCAGCCGCTATGGGACAACCTGGCTGTGATCAGGAACCGGTTCTCGCTTGACAGCAAGGAATTCCACGGGATCCAGGAGATGATAGAGCAGGAAAAGCTTTTCATAGCACCCCTGGCTTACATCAGGGGGAGAAGCCTGGACAGCATCTTCTTCATAGTCGACGAGGCCCAGAACCTGACGCCCCATGAGATAAAGACCATAATCACCAGGGCGGGAGAGGGCACCAAGATGGTGTTCACGGGGGATATCTACCAGATAGACACGCCATACCTTGACAGCCAGTCCAACGGGCTCACATGCCTCGTCGACCGACTGAAGGACGAGAAGATCTCGGCCCATATAAACCTTGTGAAGGGTGAGAGGAGCGAACTTGCCGAACTCGCCAGCAACCTGCTCTGATGAGAGGGGCGTGAGCTGAGGTGGCAGTCCGATTCATTGAGGTGTTCATGCCGGCGGACAGGCTGGAGCTCGCCAGGTCCTCGGTGAGCAGCCTGGACACCCTTTCCATATGGTGGGAGAAACTCTCCGACGATCAGGCCCAGCTGCACATACTCGCCGAGGCGGAGCGCAGCGAAGAGATAACGGACAAGCTGAGATCGGCTCTTTCCGACTCCGGGGAAGCTCTGAAGATCATTTCCCTTCCTGTCGAGTCGTCCATTCCAGCTCCCGAGGAGACCCCCGAGGAAGAGCGGAAGCATTGTGGAGTGCTTTCAAGGAAGATGCACAGGGTAAGCCGGGAGGAACTCCAGGCGGACGTCCAGGAAATGATGAGGACCTCATGGCCAAACTTCATGATGACCATCCTGTCCGCGGTGGTATGCGCCGTAGGCCTCGCCAGGAGCAACATAGCAATAATCATAGGAGCCATGGTCATCGCTCCGCTGCTCGGGCCGAACGTGGGCCTGGCGCTCTCGGTCACTCTGGGGGACTTCGGGTTCATACTCCGGGCGCTGCGGGAGAACCTGCTCAGGGTAGGCGCCGCCCTGGCCTTCGCCTTCGCAGTCGGCAGCTTCTTCCATATCGATCCCTGCGTCAACGAGATAGCCTCGCGGACCGTGATAAACCAGACCGATATAATCGTGGCGCTGGCGGCAGGTGCCGCCGGGGCGCTGGCACTGAGTACCGGTGCTCCAGCCACGCTCATAGGCGTGATGGTGGCCGCGGCCCTTATGCCTCCTCTAGTGGTGACCGGCATTCTTGCGGCCCTGGGTAATTATTCAGCTGCTCTGGGAGCACTGCAGCTGCTGGCAGTGAACCTTATCTCGATCAACCTCGCCGGCATCCTTACCTTCCTGGTCATGGGCTTCCGGCCCGGCTCCAGGGAGGATGTGACAAAGGCGAGGGTCCTGGTGACCCTGGCCCTTCTGGTCTGGATAGCCATGCTCATAACGCTGACCCTGCTTATCCTGTCGGCATAAAGAAAAGGGGCATGCGTCCGCATGCCCCTTCCCTCAAAGCACTTATGCTAGAAGGCGGTCTTGATGTTACCCCAGGTGGTGGTTTCAAGAGCTGCGGGTACGTACTCGTTATCGATCTGGTTGTTGGTGGTCGTGTAGAAGTCGGATGACCAGAGGTAATCCTCCGGCATGGGATCGGGTGCCATACAACATCCCATGGTGCAACCGGGGGCGAAGCTGTCGAGGATGTTCGAGGGATCGTCACCATCGAGGACGTAAACCATGGTGCCGAGAGCAGCATGGGTGTAGAAGACGTTCCAGGTCTCGTAATACCAGATGCCGCCGTAGCTGGCGGACCAGGAGTTGTTCAGGGTGTAGGATCCACCGGCGCTGAGTGTGTACTCGCGGAGCTGACCGACACCGTAGAAGTTGACGTAGAAGTAGGGGGCCTTGTAGGTGATGCCGAGGGCACCATCCAATGTTGTCAGATCCCAGTAATCCACCATTGTGGGCGAATCGGGATCGTCCAGATAGAAGCACGTGATCAGGTCGCCGGCTGTGATACCTCCGTCGCCGTTGTAGTCAGCGAAGTAGAGGTAGTTATTGGCAGCGTCGTAGTGACAGCCGTTGCTCTGGAGATCGGCTCCACTGAAGTAGTTGGGGATGTTGAACCTGAGAGTATAGGCACCGTTAGAGGGGTCTACCGTGTAGACACCTCCGGTTCCGTCCTCGGAGCCCTGCCAGAGGAGACCCAGGCCGGCATCGTAGTCCATTCCCATGGGGGATGTCATGGAGGTGTAGCTGTTGACAACACCGTCAGCCTCTCCGATAGCGAAGCCCTGGGCAGCTATCTCATCGGAAAAGTCGGCGGTAGCCCCGAACAGGATAGGAACAGCAAGAAGCAATGCTACCATTATCCACTTCCTTTCTTCTGCTCAAGAGTTTGGTTAATAAGCTGCAACTGCCCCTCTCCCAGATACAACCTTTAGCTTTGATTCTATCATTGGCCGCGAGCCATGTAAATCCCCGCTCGTCAGGCCTCGGCAACGGATCTTTGGGCACATCCCCAATAATCAGTTCCTTCCACGCATCTCGATGAGGGGGAAGTGGGTGGTCCTGAACCAGTTGGGAGTCCTCTTCAGAGCCTCTCTCACAGATGGTATCCCGGGGAAATCCCGCGAGATGCTGGCCCTTGCGGACACCCTTGGATTATTCCCTTCGTGAAGGAAGGGCCTGTAGAGCCTTATGCAATCATCAGGCAGGTCCGGTTCCAGCAGCTGTATGCCGAACTCGTCGGCCCTTTCGGTCAGCTGGCAGTTCTCGGGAAGATTGAATATGGAGAAGTTGATAAAATCCACCGATGGACCGGCCTCCCTGAGAAGACTGATGGAGCTCTCGATATCCTCATCCGTTTCACCCGGAAGACCCAGGAGCATGTACACGTAGGTCCTTATGCCCTCATCCGCGCACTTTCTCATTGCTTTGAGGGAGATGTCGGGACTGATGCCCTTGCAGTAGCGGTCGAGCAGGCGCCGGCTCCCGCTCTCCACCCCCAGCTGCAGCATAAGGCAGCCGTGTTCCGATAGTACGCCGGCCAGTTCAGGTACCCACGGTTCGGGCCTGGCGAAGGTGTAGAAGTCCAGTTCAAAGCGTTTCAGAAGAGGCAGCGCGGTCATCAGCGGTTCCCTGGGGGCGGCTGAATCGAGAAAGTGTATCAGGGGCTTCCTGCCCATGATTTCCGCGGGGATGGAAGCCAGGAATCCTTCCAGCGAGTTAGAGCCGGACACCCTGAGTTCCCTTCCTGCATCGGGACAGAAGAGGCACCTGTTCCAGTAGCATCCAGTTGAAAGGGCGCAGGGTATCACCGGTCGTCCGGATATGTAGTCCCATTCCTCCAGCATCACGGGCCAGGAAACATGGTCCAGGAGAGGGGTTTCGGAGGAGAAGCCCGGGAATTCGGAACCGTCGCCCGTAATCGCCTCGGGCATCACTTCGGTTATCAGTCTGAAACCCTCGCCGGTCCTTGAGAGGCTGTTCAGGAGTGAGCCGCCTACGACGACTTCGAAGCCGTGCCGCTTAAGCGTGAGCACCAGGTCGATGCCGCCTGCAAGCTGGGAAAGGTAGGACAGTGAGACAAGTACCCTCTCCGGCCGGCATTCATGAAGGACCGGAAGGAGATGATCCTGCCAGAAAGCGGTGAAAGGCGTATCCTGTTCCTCGCAGATACTCTTTATCCTCTGCGGCATGTGGACCGGCTCCGGCGGTACGGCGTCCATAAGGGTTATCCGCCATCCGGGGAAACCGTCGGAGTATTTCCTGAGTGCGGAATTGAGTATACCTGAAGCAGTGCGGTGCTGTTGTGGGGTGTAGGAACTGTTCCCCCGGTGGTAGTCCGGCGCGGACCTTACATCGGGGTATCCCCTGCCGGTCGGCGAACGGGAGAATACGGACCTGAAGAACGCCAGTGAAAGGTCAAGGAATCCCGCATCGATCCCTCTTGCGGCGAGGCCGCCTGCCAGCAGGAAAGCCCCGGAAGGAGGTTCTGAGGGAGTTATCACCGGCGGTGAGGTCACAAGGTATTTCATGGGTGAAAACTAACACCCGGGAAGGTCATTCTGCCAGTTCCTACTTTTCAGCGTCCATGTCCGGTGGATATGTTCTCCATAATACTGCGGAAGGAAGATCATGAGGGAACCGGGAAGACAGGACAGGGAGAAGCTGGTCAGGATATTCGACCAGGGAAGGAGGTCTGCGGACCAGGGTCGGATACGCAAGGCCTTCAGCAGGGCGGGCAGAATGATAGACGATCTGGAGAGGAAGGGGATTCCCAAGGGTCTGAGGAAGATCTGGGAAGATGTAAGGGATATCTACGGGATGCTCCGGGATTCCATTACGGGCACATATGAAGTTCCCTTCCGATCGCTGGCCGCCATTGCCGTTACCCTGCTCTACCTGGCGAATCCCTTCGACCTGATACCCGATTTCATTCCGGGGATCGGCTTCATTGACGATGTGTTCATTGTCACCCTCTGCGTGAAGTTCATAGGTACGGACCTGGACAGGTACAGAAGTTGGAAGCACGGCGAAGGCGCGAGGGCTGACTGATGCTATGGCCCTCATGGGACAGGACGGTCTTTCTGTCCATCAACGGTTTCCATTCAGATCTGCTAACGCAGCTGATGCGCTTCCTGACCAATGTCGACAACTGGATACCGTTCCTTGTTGCCCTGGTGGCCGCACTTCTCTGGATAGGCAGGACCGCGCCCCGCAGGGAGGCTGATGGAGGCCGCCTGCGAAGGGCTCTCTACCGAAGGAACCCGAGGATGGTCATACTCTGCCTGATACTCGCCGCTGCCGCTTCGGACCAGACCTGCTATCACATTAAGAAACTTGTGGAAAGGCCCAGGCCCTGTTTCGACGAGTCATTCTCCCGTTTCGTAGAGTACAGGGGGGACGTGCACGGCTACAGGTCGTTCCCCTCTTCACATGCTGCAAATTCCGCCGCCCTGGCCACGATACTGTCCCTGGCCTATCCCCCCCTGATACCGTATGCCGCCCTTGTGGCTTTCCTTGTGGGATTCAGCAGGGTATACCTCGGAGTTCACTATCCCCTGGATGTCCTGACGGGGTGGGGCACGGGGGTGGCAGCCGCCATTCTCGTATGGCTGGTTTTCAGGAGATGGCTGGACAGGCCGGGTGTCGTGGGCTTCACCAACCGTTTCAGGTACAGGCAGCCGGCTCCTTCACGCGTTCCACCCTCTCCCTGGAAAGAAGTGGAGCTGCACTCACTGGACGGCTTTCGTATGAAGGGATACCTGCGGTCAGGGGATCGAGGGCTGGCTGTCGTGGTCCACGGGCTCCACGGGGACGTCAGCAGTATGACCCACCCGGGAGACATTCTTGCAGGGCTGGGATTCTCCGTTCTCCTGGTCCCCCTGAGGGGACATGACAGCCATCCGGTGCCCGTTACATCCGGTGGTCCGCAGGAGGCGCTCGACCTTGCAGGAGCCCTTCTGCAGGCCGGGTCGGAGATGGGCTTCAGGAGGTCGGAGACGGTTATCTACGGTTCCTCCATGGGCGGGTCCACGGCCCTTAAAGTAGCAGGGCTCCTTGATGATGAGGTAGCCGGAGTGATAGCCCACAGCGCCTATTCCGATTTTTTCCGTTCGGCTCGATACAGGATGGGCGGGTTCAGGACAGCCCTCCTGAAACTATTCCTGCCACCCGGTGTTAGGCTTGGGCTGAAGGAATTCAGGCCGGCGGATTATGCCGGTCGGTGCAGGCAGACGAGAATTGTTTATATTACAGGAGAACTTGACAGGATATCACCTCCGGAAATCTCGATAGGACTATCAGGTATGACCGGAGGCGGAGTTATAATAATGGAGGGAGCGAAGCATCCTGTCTGGGACCGTACCGGATGGAGCCGGGAACAGATGGGAGCTGCAATGAACGAGGCTGTCAGGTTCGTAAGGGGAGAGGTTTCAGGAGATCTCCGCATTGACGGTTCGGGGAATATCCATGATCATCCTGGTTCATCGGGTGTTTCAACAGGAAGAGGGAAATGACTGATATCACTCAGGCTACCGAAATGGTAATGGCTCTGTCAGCTCTGATACGCGAGCTGGAGGAGGAGTTCGAAACCGGCTCTGACCTGCCCGGAATCGAATCCGAGAATCACAGCAGTTACCAGCTTTTCATATCCCAGTTGATACTCCTTCAGAGGGAGGTAGAGGCGTTCATCGAGAATGCGGTTACCATGGAACTCTCTATTCAGGACCTTCCTGTCCAGATCCTCGATTTCTCGTCGGAGTGGGAACGCTTCAAGTAGTCCTTCAGCTCAGATGTACCTTCTCCTGGCCCACGCAACCAGTACTCCAGCAAGCACCATAACCATAAAAGTCAGTATTATCCCCGATATCAGTCTTTCACGGTTGCCTATATTCTGCGAACCCTCCTCCAGGACAGGGATGAGCGACCAGCTGTATTCACCATCCGTCACCATGACCACGGAGAGCCCCTCTTTCCTGCTGACACTCCCGTTCAGGTCCGTCCATGTCCAGCTGGATTCCCCGAACTCCACCCTGAAGGTTTCCCCCTGATCGATGAAGGCCGTTCTCGGCCCCGGGTCGACTGCAAGCCGATCCTTGTTCAGGAGAAGCCTGTAGAGTGAATCAGGGTCAGCCAGTCGCTGCTGCACCTCGATCGACGCGCTGACCGCCCAGAACTCCGCCCCGGCCATGCCGGTGCTGTTGCTGCAGAGTTCACTCAGGAACTCTTCGGGGGTGGATGGTGCCAGGAGAATCGAACATACAAGGAGAAAGTGCATATCATCCGCTCCTTAAGGTTTTCCTGATCTCTGTGAAAAGCGTCCGGCTGTCCACAGGCAGCTGCAGGTGCCTGACACCGGCGGTGATGGAGGGAATGCCGCTGGAAAGTCCGGAAGCAGCCAGTATAGGCTGTCCTGGTATCCTGGCGGCAAGGGCGGTGGCGTAATGTATGTTGCTCTGGTCCAGCCTGCAGATCACGGCGCCCGCAGTCTGCTGACTTATGGCCATTTCCTTGGCTGACTCCACGAAATGGAACTTCCTTGATTTAAGGCCTGTGATAGCTTCCCGGCAAAGTTCCGTGAACTGCTTCAGGGGTGAGTATATGATGGCATCGACTTCCCTGAAGTGCTTCTTGGCGGCAGGCAGGCCAACCTGGAGCACGTCCTTGCTGGGGGAACCCGCCAGCCAGCCACCGAAACCGCGGAACAATATGCTGAGCTTCTTCAGTACGGCCGACCTCTCGGCTATGCCCATGCCCTGCAGCTTGAACTGGAGAACGTGGTACTGCCCCGGGAGGAAGGAGAATGCTCCCGCCTCCGGGGTGTGATCCAGCCATCCTGTCTCCAGGCCTGCCCACCTGTCCGGGCACATGGGCGCAAGAAGGTGAAGGAGCCTTGAGAGAAGGTCCGTTGTGGCCCTTCTGGAAAACCAGATGGGTGCTCCCTCCTCCGAGGTAGTTCCCGATATATCGAACTCCCAGTCTTCCCTTCGGCATGCTGTGGAGAGGAACTCGGCAAGGGACCTGGGCTCGGGGGAGGATGTCAGCATTCCGGGGCCTATTGTCGTGGCGTCGCATATCCCTGCTCTGTTGGAATCAAGGACCGTGTGATGGATGCCCTCCCCGGTCCTGTGAAGCTTCATCCTGCTGAAGCATTTCATCCCCTTCCACAGGAACTCCACCGGTTCGGGGATGAATATGCCCGCAAGGGCGGCCCTGTACTGGGAAAGCACCGCCGGAGAACCTATCCTGTTGAGTATCCTGGCCGCATTCTGTCCGCTTATCTGTTCAAGCCCGGCCCCCGCCGCCTCCTGGAACCATCCGTTCCAGGCGGATATCTTACCGTCAGGTGTGTACTGGGCCTCTCCGCCGGGGAAAGCCTCCCTCTCCGCCGAGTCGGCCGCGCCGTATGTGGGAAGCCTTGTCCAGGATACCAGGAACCCTGTGCCCGCAGGGAAGATCTCCTCAATGTATCCCTGGTGGTTCTCAAGCCTGGCGCTCTTTCTGCCTGAGACTGAAAGATGGAGCACCGGGCAGTCGATGCACTGCCTCGAGTTGCCGTAGAACTGGTAACAGTTGGATATACCCAGCGACCTGCCTTGCCACAGCACCTTCGTCTCCTTCATGAAGACCGCCTGGAGCTGGGAGAAGTCCGGCAGCTCCGGTTCGTCTATGCGGAGCTTCTCCAGCTCATACTTCTTCAGCTTTTTCCCGAAGGCGTCCACGGTCTTGTAGGGAACCTCCCTTGTGTCGTTCCAGGCGGTCAGGAGGGTATAGCCATCGCTGAGGACCGTTACATGGGTATCTTCGAAGCACTCCTCGAAGGGCCGGTCGGATATCAGGAGTTCCTTTGTCTCCCGGTCGGTGATGCTGGTGGCTATCGGTCTTGCGGATTCCTCGGGTCCGTAGATAGCTATCACTGTGGCGGAGAACCCGGCGGCGGCCGTTTCAAGGGCCTTTCGCAGGGAATCCTGGTCCGGCTGACCTGCAAGTATCAGGTCAAGTTCGCAAAGCAGGTTCTGCAGCCGGTGCTCTCCATGGGTGGCACGGTACTGGTCGTACTTCATCGCCACCGCCGGCATCAGGGCATCGACCCTTCTCTGAAGCGTATCCGCGTCTCCACGCCAGGGCGCTACCAGCACCAGATGCCCCGAGGGGTACACCAGGCACTGTCCCCTGAACTCGAAGGGTGAACTCTCCTCCTCAAGGTCTACCCAGATGGGAAACTGCAGGTTGTCAGGGTCGAAGATGCTGCTGGTCTCGAAATGCTCAGTATCTATGTCCACGTTCATGGAACAGATCGGTACATAACCCAGGGCCGACCGGCTGAGCAGCACCGCGGTCTCCAGCTTAAGGAGGTCCACCAGGAAGGCGAGCAGGTCCTCCGGGGCCTGGACCTCCATTCCGGCCAGCCTCTCCAGGTCCTTCACCGGGAACGCCAGGTCCTCGGGCTGCCGGAGGAAGACGAAGTCGGAACCACCCATACCGTTCGTCGTTCGGGAAAAGACAAGCCTGCGCGCCTTCCCAGACTTGTCGAACAGAGTTACCTGACCGCTGGACTGGTGGGAGACACCGGGAAGCGAAGATATGA
The DNA here is from genome assembly GCA_964639605.1 of uncultured bacterium. Taxonomy (GTDB): domain Bacteria; phylum Fermentibacterota; class Fermentibacteria; order Fermentibacterales; family JCC-6; genus Aegiribacteria. Next base: position 10,412 of record CAZXEF010000091.1, read on the forward strand.
GTTCGCTCTGTGAAAGCTCCCAGGGAGTATACCCCATTAGGCATACGAAACCGGGGGAGACCAGGGGCAGGTGCCGGTCGGGGAACAGCCTTATCATAGGGACCGCTGGATTGGCCAGGCCGTAGTCCTCGGTATCGATGTAGTAGACTATAACGGATGACTCCGAGTCCATCCTGGCGGCGGCGTGGTACACAACCGGGCCGATGCTGAGCTGCACCATCCTGAATTCCCCGCCCAGCGGCCAGGAGCTGAAAG
>CAZXEF010000092.1:0-10611 GCA_964639605.1 uncultured bacterium
AGCCGCCAGAATCAGGAAGATGATATCAAAGATCGTGGCCTTGGCCCACTTGCCCACCGGTGCCTCGCCGGACATGACTTCCTGGCGACTGGCGTCCACAAGGACCCTGTAGTCTTTCCCGGAGTAGCTGTATACCAGTTCCCAGATGGGCATGTAGACAAGGTCCACTCCCTGGACGTCGACCGTGGTATCTATGTCCGTAACTCTCGTCGCCTTGCTCTCGGCCTGCTTGTGGTGCAGCTCTTCTATCCTGCCCCTGGCGTTGTTCTCCGCCCTGTCCTGGATTATCTGCCCGTTGATGATATGCTCGTGCATGTTGTTCTTCTTGAGGTCCTCGATGGAGAAGTCGGCCTTGCCTTCCAGCATGTCCTTGTTAGGAGCCCTCTTCGACCCTCCGAACCTGAAGATGAACTTGCCCCAGTCGGGGAACACGCTCTGCATGCCGGGCTCGATGTTCCGAATGCCCCAGAACTCCGAGGTATCCTCCCTTGCATAGACCGGCCAGGTGTATTCCTCCGAGAAACGCCCCTGGACCGGTTCCCAGTACTTCTTGGTGGTCTTGTTCTTGCCCTCGCCTATGGTCTTGGTCCTCTCCTGCTGGCCGCTCCAGCTGGTACTGGCGGTGCAGCGGACCACCCAGTACGGTAGAACCCTTGCCTCGGTCTGTTTCCAGTGGACCTTGTTCGGCAGATCCCTGGACTTGTAGAATCCCTTCTTGAGCCAGCCCGAAGCGATACCGATAGCCTCGTCCCTTCCCACCTTGGGAGGCAGAAGGTAGTGTGATTCGACGGTCACGATATTCTTGAAATCCGCAAGCATCGTAGTGGTGCCGCAGTACGAGCAGGTGATCACCGCTTCCCCCTGCATGTACTCGAGGGGGGCTCCGCAGTTGCTGCAGCTGATCTCTCCTATGTTGGGTTTACTGTCAACGGCAGGGTTGTTCTCCTCGGGAGTATCGGGAGTTTCCTCTGCTGGTTCCTGAACACCGCTGTTCTCTTCAGGCATGTCTTCCCTCCAGTATTCTATAATTACCGCCGCTGCCCCTTGAAGGGGCACATTCAAACCATCCTGATGACCAGAACTGAAGATAATGAAAATCATCCCTTCTGCAATGCCGCCCGGGCTTTTTCGATCAAGCGTGAGGTGACTTGGCAGCAAGACCGGGATTGTATAGAGTCTTCAATCGGTTTTCAGGGGCTTCAACAGGAATCAGGAACCGGAGGGGAAAGCATGGGATTCGAAGATGTCGTTCAGGGAAGCAACCGTGGTCTTCTGGACTACACGATCGAGAAGGCTCTTGAGTGTATCAATTCCGATGACCATATGCTGGAGCATTCCAGGCTCTACAGCATGATCTCGGACGCAATGTTCCAGAAGGCCCAGTACACCGACGCTGTCTTCTACGGTGAAAAAAGCATTGAGGCTGACCCGGAGAACCCTGACGGTTACGCCCACCTCGGCTGGGCTGAATACTGGCTGGGCAGGAACCAGGATGCCGCAACACATCTGGAAAAGGCGGTGGAACTCGGGCCGAACAAGCCGGAGTACCATTACCGCCTTGGCAGTGTGTACAGTAATGCACTTGGCAGACTTCAGGAAGCCGAAACGGAGTTCACAAGGGCGGTGGAACTGGATCCTGAAAACCATCTGGCCTTACAGCAACGGGGGATCTGCCGCTATACCCAGGGAAAGTACGATGAGGCCGAATCGGACTACAGGAAAGCAGCTGAACTGGGAGATTCCTATTCGGCATACTGCCTTTATAACAATGGATCGCTGATAGAGACCGCGGGAGAGAAGCTGGCCCTGGCCAGGGACTTCTGGGCCCAGAACGATTCGCAGACAGCCGTTGATTACCTGCAGCAGGCACTGGATGATGGATTCGACACCACGGAGAAGACCCTGCAGGCTGTCCTGGAGCTCGCTGACAAGTACAGCGTCATGAAACTCAACGATGATGCTGAATTTAACTACAACAGAGCCTTGGAACTGGATCCCGGCTCGGCAGACGCCTACGGCCGCCGAGGCTGGCATTGCTACATGACCTCACAGGATGAACAGGCGGAGGCGGACCTGAGGAAGGCCATGGAACTGGACCCCGGCAGCTCCATCTACCCCGCCCGTCTGGGGAACCTTTACGCCGTCAGCGGCAGGCCCGGAGAGGGTGTCGAAGTGCTGGACCCGGCAATCGACAGGGATCCCATCTCCCCTGATCTGTTCTACTCAAGGGCACTCTGCCATAAGGCTCTGGGCAACGTGGAGCAGTCCAAGCACGATTTCAGGAGGGCCGATTTCCTGGGACACCGCAGCGCTTTGAGCGACAGACGGACGGCCTACGGAGATGAATACCCCATAGACTACTTCTCCGCCGGGATCGAGATGGGGGATCAGAACAACCTTACAGGAGCCGTCGAGAAGTTCAGGATAGCTGCCGACATGTTCCTGGAGCAGACGGCACTCACAGGCGACCGGGCGTGGAGATATGCGGCCAAGAGCCTTCACAATCTGGGGTATTATATCCACCTGTCCGGAGGCGACAGCGAGGAGGCCAGATCCACCATCCGTGAAGCCCTGAAGATGGACCCCGGCTACCAGGACGCATGGGTTACTCTGGGCAATGTATACAACAGTGCGAACGAGAACGATCCAGCACTGGAGTGCTACGGCAGGGCAATAGAGCTGCAGCCGAACGACGGCAGGGGTTACTACAGCAGGGGCAGGATCTATATGGCCAGAGAACAGTGGGACGAGGGCGTGTCGGATTTTACCGGCGCAATCAACCTCTACCAGCGACGCGACTGGAGGGGTGACGCTTTCTACAACAGGGCCCGCTGCCACGAGGGCGCCGGCAGGATTCAGGATGCCATAGCCGATTACAATGAGGCCTTCAACCACGGGATCCAGCAGGGCATACAGGAAACCTTCAGGCTCAAGGACCAGTACGGACTGGACTGAAAGGACCTGGTCCCTAGGTCTGCAGGCAGTCAGCCCGCCACAGGCAGTCCATCTGGTCGCAGTGTCCGTCGGCGGTGCCGAAGCAGGGGAAATTCCCCTCGTGCGCCTGTATGGCCCTAACGATATCGGCCTTCTTCATCCTGGCAGCACCCTTGATCCCCAGATCCGAGGCCATCTCCAGTATTTCCTTCTTAGTCATCAAGACCCCCTTCCGATTCGAGTCAACTCGAAGGATTATACTTAGTATAGGTCAAGAACCGGTTAAAGCAATGGGTATCGGGGTCGTACGTAACTTCTGGTCACTTCCTAGACTAAGATATCCAGAATAAAACGTACCTTGAGGTGAAGCCCGGTTTCTCGGAAAACCGGGTCCGCATTTGAAATCACTCCTGAACGGTGACCTTCACCACCGAATCACCCTGACTTATGGAATCCACAATTTCCTGGCCGCTGATGACCTTGCCGAAAACAGTGTGCCTGCCGTTCAGATGCGGCTGAGGTGAGTGGGTGATGAAGAACTGACTTCCATTGGTGTCCGGTCCCGCATTGGCCATTGAGATGACGCCGGTATCATGCTTGAGGGGATTGTCCTTAAACTCGTCCTCGAATCTGTAACCCGGTCCGCCTCTGCCGGTGCCTGTGGGATCCCCGCCCTGTATCATGAAATCCGAGATCACCCTGTGGAATATGACACCATCGTAGAACCCTTCCTTCGCAAGGAAGACGAAATTGTTCACGGTTTTAGGGGCATACTCGGGGTAAAGCTCAATCTCGATGTCCCCGATCTCAGTCTCGATGGTGACCCTGTAGGTCCTATCGACGTCTATTTGCATCTCTGGCGGCTGACTGTATTCTGGCATCTCATCCCCTTCTTCGGTTGACAGTGATAAGTGCCGAATATACCTCGCGAGACTCGACTGTCATACCGTTCCTGCTCTCAGATGTAGAAGAGGTTCATGTTCCACCAAGGCGACACCAGGGAGCTGATCAGGAGCAGGATGAAGACCACCAGGGGCAGCAGTGCCCTCTTCTGGAACCAGATCTCCCTGAAACGCATCGGTTTAAGGTCCCATATACCCAACAGGGGTCTGAGTATGTACCATAAGAGCACAAGGAATACCGAGAAGTCGATGATCGCCCTTCCGCTTACTCCCAGTCTCCAGTTGAATTCGATTGAGGCACGCAACCCGAACAGTTTCCGGACAAGATCGGCCAGCGGTATTGAGATGCCGACGAACTGCCATACCAGCACGATCATGAACAGAAGCGTGAGCCTGACCGACCAGCTCCGCCGGCCGATCAGATTGAGCATGAAACCACTCAGCTGTATGAAGAGAATGAAGAATACCAGGTACAGTAGACTCGCATGCCAGTTGATGAGAACCGATTCCAGCACAGAGCCCGTATCCCTGCTCACGGAGTTGAGACACTTGCCGACGGCCAGGAGCAGGAGCGAAGCGGACAGGCGGGGAAGGACCTTCATCAACAGCAACCTGCCGCGTTTCACAGGGAGTGAGAGCAGGTATTCGACAGCACCCTGTTCCTCCTCAATCCTGAACACGTTGTATGCCAGATAGAGTGAGGCTGTCAGGATGAGCAGGTCAATCCCGTTTGACATGTACTCCATGAAGGTCCAACCGCTGTAGTATACGGAACTGTCAAGAAGGTACAGGAGAGGGACCAGTACGAAAAAGGACATGACGAATACTGTCTGCTTCAGTGTCTCTCGGATTTCCTTCATCCACATGGTCTGCTCCAAATCAGTCTTCGGCGGTTCATCACGATGACAAGAACAGGTGCACCACCGGGAACGCAAGTATCAACAGCGGCCCGATCGACAGTTTCGCAAGTCTGCTCTCCCTTACTGCCAGGGGTTTCAGATCCCAGCACCTGTAGACTGGTATGAGGATAAGGGCCAGCAGGGATGTTTCAAGTAATAGATAGGGGACAGAAGACCTCCGCAAGATATCGTACAAAATGAATCTTGGCGTAATTGGCCTAGTACTGTTGATGATGTAAACGAAGACAACCATGGTGAACAGGATCAGCCTTGCCGAAAGACTTCTTCTGCCCACAACTCCAAGGATGAAACCGCATACCTGGGAGAAGACTATGAAAGCGATCAGCATCCCCGTGCCACTGAACTGGTATGTGCCCAGCATTCCCTCGATCAGGGCGGCTATGAACAACACTGCCATCCTGGGGATTGTTTTCAGGAGCAGGAGCTTCCCTCTGGCAACAGGCAGGGAGAGCAGGTATTCTTTCGCCCCATCCTGTTCTTCTCCCCTGAACATGTTGTAGGCAAGGTAAAAAGCACCGATTATCCAGAGAAGGCTGTAGCCGCCTATGAGGTATTCTTCGAGGAGGACACCTGTCCTGTAGAACGAGCTGTCCAGAAGGTAAACAAGGGGCATCACTGCAAGGAGCGCAATGACGCTCCCGAACTGTGACAGTGCAGCCCTGAACTCCCGGTCAAGCATTGTACTCGGCCTCCATGAAGGCGGTCATTATCTCGGTGAGATCCATCGGATGTGCCTTTTCAACACCCTCTTGTCCTGCAGTGAACGGGTAGACCACGAACTGCTTCCTTCCCAGCACTTCCCTGCAGAGAACAACGGGAAGATCGCTGGAAAAGTCATCTGCTTCGATGAGCCTGGCCCCGGCTTTAAGCAGGTCCACACTCTCATCCAGCCTGATACCCTCGACTCCCATGAAGATCACCCTGTCCACAAGGTTCTCCACCTCGCTGAAGCTCAGGTTAACCAGGACCATGGTCGGGGCCCGCTCTTCCATCACCCTTACCAGCTCCTGGAAGAGCAGCCCCCTGAGGTATGGATCGACCGAATGAAGGACCTCATCTATCAGGACCAGATCAGGACCCGTTGACAGAATTATGGAAAGCTGAACGATCACTCTCTGACCCAGGGACAGTTCGCTGATCCTCCTGTCCACATCCACACCGGCCTTCCTGGCGATATCAAGCCCAGATGGCTCGGTACCGAAGATACCTGCGTGGAAAGCTGCAGCCTCCAGAGGTGTCATGCTCCTGTAGAAGCTCAGACTGTCGGGAAGGTATGCGATCCTGGACCTCGGATCGGTGCTTTTGGGGAAACCGTACTCGATCGATCCGGAGGATGGTAAGAGGACACCTGCGAGAAGCCGCAGGATCGTGCTCTTGCCGACCCCGTTGGGACCCGTAATCATAAGTGTCTCTCCCGGACTGAACTCCAGGTTCAGATCCCTGATGATATCCTTCGATCCGTAGGCGAAGGAAATTCCTTTCATACTAACCATGTCATTTTCCCCCCTTCAGCCTGCGGGTAAGACCCTGGATGATCTCGTTCCCTTCCATGCCAAGTCCCGTGGCCTTTCTGACGTAATCGTCCGTGAGTTCCGCGAATAGCTTGTCCCTGCTTCCGTCCAGATCCATCCCACGAACACTGACGAAGATCCCAAGGCCTTTCCTGGAAGACACGAGACCCTCGTTTTCCAGCTGGCGATAGGTCTTTGCCACGGTGTTGGGGTTTATCCTCAGAGCGGATGCCAGTTCACGGATCGAGGGCAGCTTCTGTCCATCGGCCAGATCACCAGAAACGATATGCCGTTCTATCTGTCTTGCCAGCTGCTCGTAAACCGGAACAGGTGATCTCTGATCTATCTGGTACATATGAGCCTCTCTTCATTAACTGTATTACTATCATAGTACAGTAATACAGACTGTCAAGGGCTCGTCTGTGAATGGATAATGGTTTTGAATCCCCTCTTAATTCAGGAGATCGGCGAATCGTGATGCGGCAGGGCATGCGGCGATACAGTTGGAGCAGTCCCTGCCTATCTGCAGCCAAAAATCGAAGCATTTCTCCGGGTCGAAGGGCCATCTCAGGACACCGGGGTTGTTGGACCCGGTCAGGACTTCCCAGGAAGGCCCATCGTCTGTGCTCAACGCATCTGCCTCGCATGCTTCAGCGCAATGGGTGCAGCCGGAGCAGATATCCTCCGGTTCAGGATAATCGTTTGAAGACTGCACCAGCTCGAGATCGGTTAACACCTTGCAGAGCCTGACCCTTGGACCGTACTCCCTGGTGAGAAGAAGGCCGTTCCTGCCCATGATCCCGAGGCCTGCATCAACCGCCAGGGGAATACTCAGGACGGTATCGTTTCCGCATGACCTGGCGTAGTAGCCAAGAAGTCTCAGGTACTCGCCCACCGCACCCGCAAGGGCGGCCATCCTGGAGTATCCCCTGCCGGATTCCGCCGCCGCGCTCAGTGCCGGGGATCTGGAGATGCACTCCCTGTCCATCTCCACGGCCATTACAACAGCCCAGACAGCCTCTTCAGGCAGCTTCACCGGGGCTCCGCTCCGTTCACGGCTGTACAGCCAGGACACATCGATCCGGGTAAGCCCCACCAGAGAAGCCCCAAATCTCTTCGCAACAGCCTTTATATTCCAGGAAGCCTCTTCGGGATCGGAGAACTCGAATTGGAACGGAGGCCTCGAGTTGACCAGCCTTCTTTCGCCGACAATGGAGTCCCGAAAAGCTCCGGGATAGTTATCATGCAGTGTCCATGACGCCCTGGCCTCGGCCAGTTCGAGAAGCTCAGGGTCAGCCGGGTCGAAATGGGAGGGACTGTAACTGTCGAAGCCGGTATAGATAGCCCTCCGATGGAAGACCGTTTTCCGCCTGTCGAATCTTCGATGGACTTCGGGATCTATGTACCTACGGCCTCTGCCAGCTTCCTTTTCCTCCATTCGCTCTTGCTCTAGAAGAGCATCCTCCAGTTCACGTATACATCGGTATGCCCATCATCACCATTCTCGTAGGAGTAGCTTCTCCAACCGATCTGGACAGTGTTCATCTCTCCGGTATGCAGGTTGAGACAGAAATCCAGTGCCGACATGTCGGTTTCAGGTACCGGATCTCCCGAGAATACCTGTTCCGGGGGGCTGAGCATCTCGTACCTCACGGCCGGCTGAATGGCCGTCAGGATACCCAATTCCACATCCTGGGTGCCTGCAAGGCTGAAGCTGTAATCGCCGCCACTCTCGTTCACCATGTTGTCCATAACTGGGCCGGGCCAGGGAAACACTAGGTATTCACCCTCGTAGTTCAGAGTCAGGCCGGATGCAAGGGGATAATCGCCATAGGTGTAGAAATCCAGGCCCGCAGCTGACCAGGAGTCCATGGCCTCCATCTCCGGCTGTCCTATGATGGCCACCGCTCCACCAAGCGCTACCCACTCCGCAGGCGAGGCGGAGAGCCTTGCCGTGAACTGCTTGTTGACAGTCGTGTCGGCATGTGAATCCGTACCGTTGGTGTATGCCAGGTCAATAACCACCGGGCCGAAATCGGTGCTCACCATGACGCCAATATCCTTCCCCCCATACATGTCAAAGACCGGGGCCGATGCTGCAATCACCCTGTCGTAGTAAGGTATGCTGGATCCGGGACGATTGTAGCCAAAACCGAAGGGAAGCTTGAACCTTCCTCCGGACAGTGATATCTCCGGGGTGAAGCTTATCGTACCGTAAGCCTCAGCAAGTTTCAGAGTGTAGTCATCGGACAAATATGTGCTTGCAACGCTATCCCAGGAGGTGAAACCGAACCTGGTGTCGAAGGAGATCATGGCAGATAGCATTTCACTCACCCTTGGTGACCAGGTTGTGCGATTGTAGAAGTCGAAGCCATTGCCGGGATCGTGACCATCCCGGCCCCAAACAGCAAAACGGAAGTTATTGTATCCGCTGAAGCTGAACAGGTCCGAGCCGCCTGTGGCAAATTCGCCGGATGCGGCGGCGGTCAGTGCCATCACCACCATTACAGTCATCGCTGCCTTCATTGTCGTGCCTCCATCGGGGATAGGAAAATCACCAACGCTCAATACCGGGAGTATACGGATATAGGAGCCAGCGGACTACCCTTTGAGTGTGTCATCGCTGCCTGGAACTCTCAGACTCTCATTAGTCCATTTATTGGCTGAATTTGTATTTGGTAACTGGCCAGAAGTTACGTACGACCCCGAAAGGAAAGGGGCCCGGCGGACCGGGCCCCTTGATGTATCTGGAGGATGGACAGAACTAGTAGTTGAGCCTCCAGCCCACGTACATGTCGGTGTAACCATCCATGCCGTCGGCCTCGTAACTGACGTTCCTGCCGCCGATCTGGACGGTGTTGGCAGGAGTGACGAAGCAGTTGACGCAGAAGTCGATCATGGTGACGTTGTCCTCGGCCCTGTCGGCGCCGGTGACCACCATCTCCTGGGGGCTGTAGGTCTCGTAGCGCACCGCGGGCATGATGGAGTGAAGGATGGCGTCCTCAAGCATGAAGTTCACGCCAAGCATGCCGTAGTAGTCCATTCCGGCGTTCAGGTCGTAACCTGTTACCTCGGGGCCCGCATAGCCGAACTGCCAGAACTCGCCCTCGAAGATGAGCTCGGCGTTCTCGGACATGGGGTAGTCGGCAAGCGCGTAGGCGTTGATGCCGGTGGCGGACCAGTCCGGAATCGTGTAGGTACCGGTCGAGTCAGAGTACTCAACCTCCGGCTGGCCGATGAGGCCGACACCGGCGGCTATCCTGAGCCAGTCGGTGGCGTCGAAGGTGAGCTTGCCAGCGATCTCCTTGGTGATATACTCGCTGGCGTCGGTATGTATTCCTGTGCCGTTGAAGTAACCCAGGTCCACTCCCACCATGTCGAACTGGCCGTGGAGGTTCACACCAAGGTCACGGTCGGAATAGTAACCGTACTCAGGGGTACTGGCAACGCCGGCTCTGTCGAGGAAGTAGAGGTTACCACCCGAGCAGTTGAAAGCCCATCCCAGGGGGATCTTGAACTGACCGGCTGTTATGGACAGCTCGGGCATCATCTTCATGTTGAGAAAGGCGTCGCAGACTGTCAGGTCGCCATCGGCGTCCCAGGAGTTGTAGCTCGCGCCAAGGCAGGCATAGGTGCTCTCGCTGAGCCTGCCCTTGAGGGCTGTCCAGTTGTATGCCCTGAAGGTGTTCTCAGGATCTGCGTTCTCCTGGCCGTTCATGTAGAACCAGGCCTTGGCATAACCGTTGATGGAGATCGCATTACCGGATCCGGAATCAGCGAAGCTTACGAAAGCAACCAGTGCGACCAGTGCAAGTGCGTACTTCATAGTACTCCCTCCGTTTGATGTAAACGTTGCTAACCCGAATGCAGGGAGCGGAACCTAGGGCCTGCTGGAACCAGACTACCCACGGGAACCTACTCCCTCCTCGGAATTCGCAGGATTATACTAAAGGTATTCGAAATAGCCAAGTATTTTTTACTCTTTCCATAGGTATTCTCATCGAGGGCGGTATTCTTGAGGGCTGTATATCTCGTTTTTTCCTTTCTTTTCGGCTCTGCGGTTGGCAGTTTCCTCAACGTGGTGGCATGGAGGGTTCCCAGGGGGGAATCCATTGTGAGGCCGTCCAGCAGGTGCACGTCATGCGGGACCGCGATAAAATGGTATGACAACATCCCCGTGGTAAGCTGGTTCTTCCTTCGGGGCAGGTGCAGGTCCTGCGGCAACAGTTTCTCCTTCAGGTACGCCCTGGTGGAGTTTGTCACGGGACTTCTCTTCCTGGGCATCTTCCTTCGGTTCGGTCCTTCCTTGCCGTCGCTGAAGTACTCAGTGTTCATTTCGCTGCT
>CAZXEF010000093.1:0-10524 GCA_964639605.1 uncultured bacterium
GGCCTTCTGGTAGTTGACCTGGGAGATTACAGGTATTTCGGTCTGTTGCCCCTCCTCCCCGGGGCATGGCTTGCATTATGGTGCGTCATCGACTTCGCCGTCAGGGGCCGCGGCACCCCGGCCCCCTTCGACCCGCCCAGGAAGCTCGTGGTGAAAGGGCCTTACCGGTACGTCAGGAACCCCATGTACATCAGCATGCTGATGGTACTGGCCGGAGAGGCGATGCTGATGTCCTCCCTGTTCGTCCTGTTCTATACGCTGCTGCTGTGGATCGCGTCGCACCTCTTCGTGGTATTCTGGGAGGAACCGCGGCTGAGACGGAGGTTCGGGGAGGACTACGCCGATTACCTGAAGACCGTGCGCAGATGGCTGCCCCGAAAACCGGAAAAACTGATACCATGCAGGTAGCTCATGGATGAAGATTCACGAATTGGTCGGCGACTAATCGAAGTTGTGGATTACGACCCGGGCTGGCCCGAGGAGTTCATGAAGGAAGCGGAAGCTATTAGGGGATTGCTGTCAGGAGAGGTCGTGCATGTTCATCACATAGGAAGCACCGCCGTGCCGGGCCTGAAGGCCAAACCCGTCATAGATATAATGCTGGAAGTCAGGGATGTGGACGCTCTTGATGCTTACGACCGGGAGATGGAGGGTCTGGGATATCTTCCCAGGGGTGAGTACGGCATCCCCGGACGAAGGTACTACATCAAGGGGCTATACCACCGGACCCACCATGTACATGCTTTTCGGGAAGGTTCGGATAATATCAGCAGACACCTGGCCTTCAGGGATTATCTCATAGCCCATCCATCAATCGCCGCCGAGTACGGGGAACTCAAGGCAAGGTGCGCTGCGGAGTGCAACAATGACAGCGAAAAGTACTGCGACTGCAAGGACGCCTTCGTTAGATTCCATGAGAAGAGGGCACTGGAGTGGATGAGGGACTGACTGGAACATCAGTGAAGGAGTGATGATGGAGAAGAAGTTCGTTGCACCGGCCTCTATATTCCTTACAGGAGCAGGTTTATGGATAGTGCTGGTCATCCTGCGGCTGACGAAGGCCGGCCTTGTAGCCGATTGGCCCTGGCTGGGTACGGCGGTATGCATCGCAGCGGGGATACTGGTGCTGGTCTCGGGGCTCCTCTGTCTCCTTGCAGGAGGGCCCCTTATGGGCCAGATAGTAAGGCTGATCGTGCTTCTCGGCCTGACGGTCTATTCATACTTCGAGGTGGGAAAGACCGCCTGGATAGTGGTCGCGATCGCCGCCGCCGGAGCGGTGGTGCTTAGCGTAAGGGCTTTCACATCAGGCAGGAAGACCGAATAACCTCGGTAGGACAGGAGCCGCATCAGGGAACCGGGGAGCGATCAGACGTCTGGACTAAAGCAGCTTGCCCCTGAGCTTCTCCAGCATGTCGGCCGTCATCGAGTCGAGGTCCCAGTCAGGCTCCCAGCCCCACTCCGCACGGGCGGCGGAGTCGTTCACGCTCATGGGCCAGGTGTCCGCAATAGCCTGGCGGTAGTCGGGCCGGTATTCGACCTTGAAATCGGGTATGTGCTTCCGTATGCTTGCGGCGATGTCTCCCGCGGTCATGGACAGGGCGCCCACGTTGAAGTCGCTGTGGTGGACCAGGGAGTCGAAATCCGCCTCCGCAAGGTCCAGCGTGGCCTTGATGCAGTCCGGCATGTACATCATGGGGAGCATGGTGTCTTCCCTGACGAAGCACGTGTACCTGCCCTCCAGCACGGCCTTGTAGTAGATGTCCACGGCGTAATCGGTGGTGCCGCCGCCGGGCAGGGTCTCCGATGATATTATGCCCGGGTACCGCAGGCCCCTCACGTCCAGCCCGTACTTCCTCACGTAGTAATCGCAGACAAGTTCCCCCGAGACCTTGGTGACGCCGTACATGGTCCTGGGCTTGAGGACAGTCTCCTGGGGCGTGGCGTCCCTGGGCGTCTCGGGGCCGAATGCGGCTATGGAGCTGGGGATGATGACCCTTGCGAGATCGTTCTTCCTGGCGGCCTCAAGGATGTTGATGGTGCCGTCCATGTTCACCTTCCAGCAGAGCTGGGGATTCTGCTCGCCGGTGGCGGAGAGTATGGCGGCCATGTGGAATACGGCATCGGCCTTCGTCCTCAGGACGGCCTCCTCCACCGCAACGGGATCCGTGACGTCCAGTACGGTCCAGGGTCCCCCTTCCATCACGGGGCTGTCCTTCACCGTCTTGATGTCGGACGCTGTCACATTGTCGCTGCCAAAGCGGCTGCGGAGCTCTGCCGTGAGTTCCGAGCCTATCTGGCCCAGTGCTCCGGTAACCAGTATCCTTTTGAAATCTCGGGTCATGTCCTGCCTTTCGGGGAAGCTTGTACGCAATGTTTTTTCAGCCTGGAAATTATCAAAACAGCGCCTGCGCTGCAAGGGTTCAGTCCATGATGAGGGAAATTCCCTCGATCACCGTCCCAACGGTTATCCTGTCCAGGAACTCGGTGTTTATGACCCTGCCGAAGGCCGTGTACCTGCCGTCCAGCCTTCCGTGGTCGTCCAGCATCACGAAGAACTGGCTCCCGGCCGTGTTGAGACCGGCGTCGGCCATGCCCAGCACTCCCCTGCCGAAATGCCTCGGGCTCCTCTCGTTGGGCAGGCTGTAGCCGGGTCCTCCCGTACCGTTGCCTTCGGGACAGCCGGCCTGGGCGACAAAACCCGGTATCACCCTGTGGAAGGCGATGCCGTCGTAGAACCCTGTCTCCGCCAGGTATGCGAAGTTCCTGCAGGCTATGGGGGCCGTACCGGTCCACAGTTCAAGCAGGAAGTCCCCGTCGGAGGTGCTCAGCATGGCTTTTACAGGGACAGGTCCTTCAAGGGGGAACGGAAGATCGTACCGCACCCATTCATCCTGTTCACCGGCAGCTTCATCCGCAGCCCCTTCGAGCATGCCGCGAAGGTATGCCGTGTATTCATCCACAGCAAGAGTGTCGGAGTAGCTGCTCCGCAGCTCCTCTATCCTGCCGATAACGGCCAGTGCCCGGGTCGTGTCCGCAACGTCTGAGAGGTGCCATGCCCAGGAGATGGGTATGAGCCAGTAAGGGTCGCCGAGCCACTTCTCCTCCAGTTCCGGGCTCACCGTAAGCGAATCGGCGAGCCATGCCGCCATGGCGGCTGACCTCCGACCGGGATCGGGATATTCCATCAGCTGGATCAGGAGCAGGGAATCCCCGGCTCCCAGCTGCTCCGCGGCCATGTGGCCCACGGGGCCGTCCATCAGCGCAAGTTCCCTCAGGACCTCCTGACCGTCCGCGAAACCCGAGTCCCGCCTCCTTGCGGCCGCTGCGAACCTTACATAGGGAACGGGGTCGGCGAGCAGGGACTGGATCGATGTGGAATCAGCTGAAGCTGCGGCGTTGTATCTCACAGCCCAGAGCGGGTCGTTCAGCATTGAGGCCGTGTATACGGGAGGTGCGCATGCGGCGGCGTATATCCTTTCCAGGGGGGGATCGCCGAATTTGGTGGGGAAGTACTGATCACTGCCTATCTCGCCGAAGTACCTTGCAAGCGGCGCGGCACCGGCCGTACGAAGCTGCTGGATGCTCAGCTCACCGGTGGCGTCGATCCCGAGCCTGCCCAGCACCTCCAGGGAAAGGGTCCTGGAGGCTTCGGGGACGGCATTCCATGAGGCCGCGATCAGCTGAAGGACGGCCTCCATGTCGCTGACCTCCTCCCCCGCGGCAGTCATGTGGAGGATCCGCTTCAGGAAGGCGTCGAGCAGGAGGTGGTTCTGCCCCGAGGTAGACGGGTCAGGCACGAGCCATGAGTCTCCGTATTCGATCAGGAGCGGCGTCATTCCGGATGCAAAGGGTGTACCCAGAAGGGAGGCCGCCCAGATTATGGCGGCGGAATCGGCAGGATGTTCCTGCATGAGTGAACAGACAAGGTCTCCCCTGTCGATCCACTCAGGCACATGGCCGCTGCGGGCCATGAACACCAGCGTTTCAACGGGATCGCTGTCAAGAGCCTGCTGCAGTGATGCGGAATCCGGAGGCTGGGGCTCCGTGTACCATCCCGCCGTACCCAGCAGAATGACCTGCAGTACAGCGAAGCAGGTCACAGGTCCATGTCCTCGTCCATATACTCGTCGTAATCATAATCCTCGCCGTTGCTGCAGGAGTCCATGTACTCCACTATCAGCCTCTCGGCCTTCTCCCGATCCTCCTCCATTACCATCACGTAGCCCCAGATCGGGTTCCAGACCTTGGCAATGCCGTCGTACATGGGTATCTGCCTGCTTCTTATGGCCGCACTGATACCCTGGCTCTCCAGGAATGCCTGAATGGTGATGGCTTCCAGTTCGTTGTTGGCCTCCAGGACCGAAACCAGTCTGCTTTCGTTGTTGTCATTATCGGTCATATACCACCTCCATGGGGAAAATAATGAAAAAAATTTCCGTGCGCACTTGACTTCGCAGCCAAACCGTTAAGAATAGATATTGGAGATCGTTTGCACGAGGGGTGCCCCCTGCGGGCTGAGAACATACCCTATGAACCTGATCTGGTTAGCACCAGCGAAGGGAGAATGATAAAGGAACAATGGAAACCCTGATAGAAGCGGCAAAACGGGGGCAGGCTCATGAGACCGTCGAGAGAACGGCGAAGCTGGAGGGCGTCCCCCTGGGGCATCTCGTGGATGGCCTGGCCGACGGCACTCTTGTGATACCGTCGAACAGAAGCAGGAAAATACAGCGGCCGGTGGCAATAGGCCGCGGCGTCACCGTGAAGATCAACGCTAACATAGGCAGCTCGGCTGACAGGGAATCGGCCGAGGACGAGCTGGAGAAGCTGAGAGTGGCGGTGGCCTACGGGGCACACACGGTGATGGACCTCTCCACCGGTCCGGAGTGGAGGTCGATCCTGGAGCGGATCCTGAAGAGCAGCCCGGTCCCCCTTGGCACCGTCCCGCTCTACCAGATATTCGGGCAGGCCATGCGTGAAGGCAGGGATGTGGCGGATGTCACCGAGGAAGAGATCTTCTCCGCCGTCGAGGATCACTGCCGGATGGGCGTGGATTACCTTACACTGCACTGCGGCGTGACAGCCAGGGCCATAAGGCTCCTCAGATCCCAGGGCAGGAAGCTGGGCATAGTATCCAGGGGCGGGTCGCTCATGGCTGAGTGGATGGAGAAGAACGGCAGGGAGAATCCGCTCTTCGAGCATTTCGAAAGGCTCGTGGAGATACTTCACGAATACGATGTCACTTTCTCCCTTGGAGACGGTCTGCGGCCGGGGTGCCTTGCCGACGCGTCGGACCAGGCGCAGATCGAGGAGCTGATCTCGCTGGGCGAACTTCAGAGACGATCGCACGGTGCGGGAGTGCAGGTGATGATCGAGGGACCGGGACATGTCCCGATGCACAAGATCGAGGAGAATGTCAGGATGCAGAAGAGCCTGTGCAACGATGCTCCATTCTATGTCCTGGGTCCCATAGTCACGGATATCGCTCCCGGTTATGATCATATTACTTCCGCCATCGGCGGGGCCATGGCCGCCTGGTTCGGGGCGGATTTCCTGTGCTACGTGACCCCTGCCGAGCACCTGAGGCTTCCAGATGCGGAAGATGTGAGGATCGGGGTCATATCCGCCAGGATCGCGGCACACGCTGCGGACATAGCAAGGGGCACACCGGGTGCCATGGAACCGGATGACAGGATGGCCGAGGCCAGGGACCGGTTCGACTGGGAGGCGCAGTACAGCCTTTCAATGGATCCTATCACGGCAAGAAGGGAAAGGGACGAGGCGCTTCCGTCGGACAGTGATGTATGCTCCATGTGCGGGCACCTGTGCGCCCTTAAGACGACGAAACGGGCTTTTGAAGACAAGCGGGAGAAGGAATAAGATGAAAAAGACCATTCTCACGGCACTCGCCCTGCTTCAGCTGCTGGTCCTCGCAGGATGCGGAGGGACCGCAAGCTCAGGAAATCCCGACATAGTCCTCATCATCATAGACACCATCAGGTCCGACCACATGTCCGTGAACGGGTACGGCAGGGAAACAACACCCGTGATCGACAGCCTTGCCGCAAACGGGACAATGTGGACGCGCGCCCAGGCACAGGGCTGCTGGACCCTTCCCTCCATGGCCTCGGTGCTGACGGGGTTGCCCCAGCGGTCACACGGGGCCGGTTTTGCCAACGGACAGATCTTCGGCATCGACCAGGCCCTTCCGACGCTGCCCCTGCTCCTCAAGCGCAGCGCAAGGTACCAGACCGCGGCATTCTTCAATTCCACGGTTGTCGGTGAGGCACTGGGGTTCCAGGGCGGTTTCGACCATTTCGACTGCCGGGGTTTCCTTGGCAAGGATGAGATCAGAGATGCCGGCATGACAGTTGATGACTTCCTGGAATGGTACGATTCCGGGAGGGATCCGGATCACCCTCTCTTTGTGGCTTTCCACTTCTTCGACCCGCATCTTCCCTATTCACCCCCTTCACCCTACGACAGGCTGTTCGGCGATCCAAAGGCCGATCCGCTGTTCAATCCCTTCTGGGGCAGCAGGAACCAGGTGGACTGTGTCAACAGGGGTACGTCGCATATCAGCGATGACCAGTTGGATATCATTGTTGGGCTCTACGATGGGGAACTGGCATTTACGGATCGCCAGATAGGCAGGCTCATCTCGGGGCTGGGAGACAGGGGAGCCCTCCATAATACGGTCTTCGTGGTTATCGGGTCCCAGGGGGAGGAGCTTCTTGACCATGGCGGCTTCGGTCACGGGCACACGCTCTACCAGGAGCTGCTGGACGTTCCCATGATAATCACGGGCAGTGGGATACCGGTATCGGTCAGGAACGATGTCGCTGCCCAGATAGACATCCTCCCCACTCTTCTTGGCCTTGCGGACGTCGTAAAGCCCATCTGGGCCGAGGGCAGGGACCTGATGGCCGGGGATTCCGTCATAACTCAGAGGTATGTCCCTTCCGGCAACCTCATATGGGCGGATCAGGACCTGCTCTCACTCAGGTTCGAGAACAGGCTCGTGATAGGCAATCCCAGTAGTATGGACGCGGTCCTCTTCGACCTCGATGCAGACCCTGACCAGCTTGATCCCATGGTCCCGTCAAGGGACAGCAAGGACCAGCTCTATTACTTCTGGTCGATCCCTCCCAGGGGCAATCCCCAGCCGTCAGAAATCATCGATGGAACTGTCGGGATGCTCAGAGACCTTGGATATGTAAGATGATCTCCTCCTTGATTCTCTCAGTCGATGGTGATATTAATCATGCAATGAAGGGAAGGTGAGACTTGAAGCACCTGATGATACCGGCTTCCTGGAAGAGCGCCGCAGCACTTAGAAAAACCGTCGATGAAAAGGAAAAGGAGAACTGGAGCGTAGTGGCCCTGGGAGACATCTCAGGGGCAAACACCCTGATATTCTCAAATAACGGGCACAGGTACGAGCACGATGTCATACAGATATTCTGGAGCCTTCGCAGCCAGGTCAAGGACATCATCGCCGAAAAGCAGAGGGATGGCTGGGAAGTGGCTACAGTGGGTGCCTGTCTGGGAAGCATCCTGATGATAATGAAGCGCGTTGTAGACCAGCCTGAGGAAACAGCTGGCAAAAGCTGATCAGCACCTCTGAGACGAAAGCTTCAGCGGCAGGTAGAGCAGACCCATCAGAACCCCGGACAGGACCAGCATCACACCGATGCCCAGCGTGTCAGCAGCAAAACCGCACAGTGGAGCCAGAACCGCCATCAGCAGAGTCTTGGTGAGGGACTCCACTGAAAGGCCTACGGACATTACCTTGGAATGGACCCTGTCACTGATATAGCTTACGCAGAGTGGCCTCCTGAGGTTCTCCAGGGAGAACAGCACCACATAGACCGCTATCGTTACCGAGTAGACCTGCAGGTTCTGGAAGATACCCGCAAGGAGCACGAAGGATGAACCTGCGATCCAGGTCATGTTTATGGACGGGACGACACCGCAGACCCTTCTGCTGAACCTGCCGGAAAACCTCGAAGCAGTGCTGGCCAGCATGAAAAGAACGAAGTAGACACTGCCGGCAAGGACAGCCGTTCTCCTGTCCGCAGTCAACGCAGTGAGCACCGGAAGGGCAATGGCCGCCGCCTTCAGCACAGGCTGCAGATATTCCTTGAGAACGTTGAAGAAGGCGTCGAAGGCGGCGGAGTTGAGCACGCTCATGCGCGCACCCACATCCTTCAGCATCAGAACGGAGTACCTGATGCTGTCCCTGAAACTGGGCCTTTCATGCCCCTTGTGCATGTCCGCCCAGTTGAGGACCGAAGGGTAGGACGCAAGATTGATCATGTTCAAGATACAGGGAAAGGCCGCGGCGATGAAGACGAACCTGAAACTGCCGGTAATGAAAACCAGGGCTGCAGCTATGAGGGCATTCAGGGCCGAGCCGAGCATGGAGGCTGCCCTGGTGGCGCCGTAATAGTCGGGCTTCCATTCCTCCTGCCCCGTGATCTTCAGATACTCCAGTATCATAGCCTTGTGAGTGCCCGTCCTGAAAGCCTCTCCGCTTGCGAAGAGCACCATGGCGCCGGCGGCTGCGCCGTAGGACCTGAAGAAGAAGAAGACAAGGAAGCTGACTATGTAGGCAGCCATGGAGAATACCATGGATGTCTTGCGCCCTCCGATGTCCGCCACGAATCCCGTGGGCACCTCGAAAATTACTGTTGATATCTCACGAATGGAGAACAGCACGCCTATCTGGAGGAAGGAAAAGCCCAGCTCCCTGAAGTAGAGTATGATGAAGGGTTCGAAGAAACGAAGGTTCTTGAGGAATCCGTAGGCAGAGAATTTGTAGAACTGCCTGTCCCTGATGAGGCTCAATCGGTCGTCCCCCTACCACTGAAGCCCGGCGGCGGAGAACAGGTCAGGCTCATGGTCCTCTCCCTCATCAGGCTCAAGGGACTTCGACAAACCTTCCGATGAGCCGATCAGATAACGGGCCGAAGGGCCCAGGGCCCAGTGGATGCCCGGTTCTCCCGCGATGAGTTCCAGTGCTCCGGCGGCATCGAGAATCGTGACATCCAGGGCGATACCTGTCAGCAGTCCCACTCTCTCCAGCTCATCTGAGATATTCCCGGAGACGTCCTCGGATACGATGAGGAGTCTCACGGATTCGGAGGAGGATTCTTCCCCGGCATCCAGGAGAACAGCGACTTCTATTTCGCCGCTGAATCCGTCCAGGGCATCGGCCACTGCCGTACTGCGGTCGGTCATCGCATGCAGAAGCTCCCGAAGCTCAAGACGCACCGGACAATCCTCGGCGATCCCGAAGAGGACCTTCACCCCTTCCCTTCTTCTTGTGACGATGCCGGCCGCCACAAGGTTGCTCAGTTCCCTCTGGACCCCGCCCCTGCCGGTGCGCAGAAGGGAGACCAGTTCCAGGAGGTAGAAAGAGCGCAGGGGATTCATCAGAAAGATGCTGAGCAGCTCTCTTCTGATACGCCCGAACAGTGCTTCGTCAATCGGTTTGAAATCAATACTCATAATGGGTATCTGAATATAAGGCAGAGGGTTGTCAAGAGCAGAACCAGTGTCTCAGATAACTCCGAGATCGCGGCCCACCTCGCTGAAGGCCAGGACGCATCTGTCTATCTGCTCTGCGGTGTGAGCTGCGGAGAGCTGGATGCGTATCCTCGATTCGCCCCTGGGTACAATGGGATAGAAGAAGCCGATGGCATATATGCCCTTCCGCAGAAGCCTGTCCGCGAAGTCCTGCGCAAGGGCCGCGTCGTCTGGAAGATGGCCGAAAAGAACAGGAACGATGGGATGATCTCCCTCTACTATCCTGAAGCCTGCTTCCTTGATACTGGTCCTGAACCTTCTCTGGTTCCGGCGAAGACGGTCCCTCTCGCTGCTGGATGTTTCTATCATCTCTATCACAGCCAGGGTCGTCCCGGCGATGACGGGGGCCAGGGTATTGGAGAACAGGTAGGGCCTCGACCTCTGTCTGAGTATCTCCACTACTTCCCCCGGTCCCGATGTGAATCCCCCCGAAGCTCCTCCCAGTGCCTTGCCGAAGGTGGATGTGACAATGTCCACCCTGTCCATGACCCCGTGGTACTCGATGGAACCCCGCCCCGTATCTCCTATGAATCCCGTCGCGTGCGATTCGTCGACTATCAGCAGGGCGCCGTACTTGTCCGCGAGGTCGCAGATACCGGGAAGGGGCGCTATCTCACCGTCCATTGAGAATACGCCGTCTGTGACTATCGCCTTCACCCTGGAGCCCCTGGCCGTGATGAGGGCTTCCTCAAGGTCGTCCAGGTCGGTGTGGCTGTACCTGTACCTCTTGGCCTTGCAGAGCCTTATACCGTCTATGATGGACGCATGGTTGAGCTGGTCGGAAATGATGGCGTCCGCATCCGTGAGAAGAGGCTCGAACAGGCCGCCGTTGGCGTCGAAGCAGCTCGAGTACAGTATTGTGTCCTCCATTGACAGAAAGGCCGATATCCTGCTCTCCAGCTCCTTGTGAAGGTCCTGCGTGCCACAGATGAA
>CAZXEF010000094.1:0-10481 GCA_964639605.1 uncultured bacterium
CCGGCTGGTGGGAGGATGGACTGGACATGAGGAAGTTCACACTCTCCTCCGGTTTCGACCTATTCGACGAAACGGCGTTCCTGGGGATAGGCTACACATGGTTCGATCCGACAGTCCGGGACAATGTCTTCGCCGGGAAGGACCTGTTCACAGTAGGACTTGTGGTCAGGCCCAACGATTGGTTCAGTCTGGGAATGGTGAGAAAGGGCGGGGTGGACCTGGACGGAGACGATGATGTCGAGCCGTCGTACCGCGCGGGACTTGGATTAAGGCCCTTCGGCCGTGATCTCACCCTCACAGTGAACGTGGAGACCGGCGGCGAGATCGATGACTACAGCCTTTCCGCCGGCGCTGAATTCAGACCGATGGAAGGATTGGCATTAAGAGCCGACGTCGGTGAGGACAGGCTCAGTCTGGGTCTTTCGGCCGGCCTGGGGACCTCGGCCATTTCGTACGGAGCTGAAAGTGACGAGAGTTACGGGTACAACTCCTCCAGGGGCGAGGTCATTTTCCTCTCCTCACCCGGGGAGGACATGCTGGCACCGCGGGGAACTTTTGTGAGGTTCGAAGCCGGCGAATTCGACGAACTTCGCCAGAGGTCCTTCCTTGGTCCCGTCCAGTCCAGCTTCACGGAGATGGCGCTGCTCCTCCTCAGGATAGCGGACGACACCTCGGTCTCCGGTGTCATTGTCGACATAGATGACTCAGGGGTCAGGCCGGCGGTGGCGGAGGAGCTGAGATACCTGCTGCAGCGGATAAGGGACACTGGCAAGAAGGTCTACTTCTACATCCTGGAAGGCTCCAGCGACGAGTACTATCTGGCTTCCGCGGGGGACGGTATCTGGATCCATCCTGCGGGGGACATCGCTTTTCTCGGTGTCGCCTCGCAGTCCTTCTACCTGAGGGACTTCCTGGACATGATAGGTATCTATCCGGATCTCATGCATATAGGCGAATACAAGAGCGCCAGCGACATGCTGACCCGCTCGGACATGTCGGACTCCGAGAGAAGGGCAACGACTGAGCTTCTCGAGTCCTTCCAGGAAGAGCTGGCCAGAGGGATCTCCAGCGGTAGAGGGCTGGAACCGGCCCAGATCGAAGAGATCATGGAGACCGGTATATACACGGCCCAGCGGGCCCTGGCCGCAGGTATGGTGGACGGGATCTGCTACAGTGACCAGGTACCCGACGAGATAGGCGGCGACATAACCGTGCGGACACTGGAGGAGTACTCCAACGCGATCCCACCTTCGGACGATTGGGGACCGAAGGGGCACATTGCAGTCGTGACAGCCACAGGCTTCATCAACAGGGGCGGGAGCGGTTCGGCCTTCCCCATCGGCCGGGTCATGGGAAGCGGGACCATCTGCGACGCACTCAGGGAAGCAGCGTCTCAGCCCGGAGTGCGGGCTATTATACTGAGGATCGATTCCGGCGGCGGGGACGCCCTGGCGAGCGCCGACATGCACCATGCGGTGGAGCAGGTCAGGGAAAAGGTCCCCGTCATAGTCTCCATGGGCGGGGTGGCAGCCTCGGGAGGCTACTACATGGCATGCGGCGCCGACCGGATCTTCGCCGACAGGATGACGGTCACCGGCTCCATAGGGATCATCTCCGGCAAGTTCGTTTTCGGAGACATGCTGGACAGCCTGGGTATCAACTGCGAGGAGATCAGCATCGGCCCTATGGCCTCCATAAGCAGTCCTTTCCGAAGGTACAGCGAGAGCGAGAGAGGAAGGGCCTTCCAGCTGATGAGCGACGGATACGACCTCTTTGTGCGGACCGTCGCAGAAGGCCGGGAGATGACCTTTGAGGCGGTCGATTCCATAGGCAGGGGCAGGATCTGGTCCGGCAGCGATGCGCTGGAGATAGGCATCGTGGATGAGATCGGTGGAGTGGCCCAGGCAGTCATGTACGCTGCCCGCATCACCGGGATGGATGACGGCGAGATGCCCGAGGTCAGGATCTACCCGACCCCGGAGTTCCCCGGCAGCCTGGATGTCCCGGGCTTCGGTGCAGCTGCGGACATACTGGAGTTCTTCGGGAAGGAAAAGCTGCTCTACCTGATGCAGCCGTTGAATCTGGAGTAGTCAGGGTCCGGGCTGGATACGGGAGAGCTTGAGCATGTTGGTCTTGCCGTGCTCCTGCAGTGGAATGCTGCCCACATGGACGACGGTGTCGCCGGGACCGGCCAGCCCACTGTCCCTCAGGAAGTCCATGGAGCGGTCCGTGTAGTCCTCAATCTGCCCGCTGCTCTCCAGGTAGAAGGCCTGCACGCCCCAGACCAGGGAAAGCATGGGCAGCAGCTGGCGGTTCATGGTGAATGCGAATATGTCCGCCTCGGGCCTGTGGGAAGATATCCTGACTGCCGTGTAGCCCGAATGGGTGAAGGTGACTATTGCCCTGGCCCCAGCCTGTCTGGCCATCTGTACAGCGCTGTAGCATATGGAATCCGGGAACGATCCCGAGTCGCCTGTGTGGGGAGATGGTCCCAGCGGGTGAAGGCCCTCGTGCTCCTCGGTCCAGTCGATTATCCTCTGCATATTACGGATGACAAGGTCAGGATATCTGCCGATGGCCGTCTCCCCGCTGAGCATCAGCGTATCAGCTCCGTCCAGGACAGCATTGGCCACATCGGCCGCCTCCGCTCTGGTAGGGCGGTAGCTCTCTATCATGCTCTCCATCATCTGGGTTGCGATGATCACCGGGGTTGCCGCCCTTAAGCATTTTCTGACTATCATCTTCTGTATCATGGGGACCTTGTGGAATTCCACCTCGACGCCAAGGTCACCCCTGGCCACCATCACGGCGTCCGCAGTATCGATTATCCTGTCGATGTCTTCCAGCGCCTGGGGTTTCTCTATCTTCGCTATCAGCCTGGCGCTGCCCCCGCTGCTCTCCACAAGTTCCCTGAGGTCCGTAATGTCACTTGACGACCTGACGAATGAAAGGGCGATCCAGTCCACTCCCTGCTCGATGGCAAAGACAGCGTCCTCCCTGTCCTTCTCCGTGAGGCTGGGAACCGAGAGCCTGCTGGAGGGCAGGTTGACTCCCTTCTTCGAATCCAGGGGGCCGCCATGGACAACTCTCGTGGTGACCCTGTCCCTGCCGTTGCTGCCGATCACCGACAGTTCTATCCTTCCGTCGTCCATGAGTATTCTGTCGCCCGGCTTCACATCCTCGGGAAGGGCGTCGTAGCTGACGGAGACTTCTCCTGAGTTTCCCTCGATATCCCCGGTGAGCAGTTGGAGTTCTGCTCCTTCATTGAGCATCACCCTTCCCCCCTCCACTTCTCCAACCCTTATCTTCGGACCCTGAAGGTCCGCAAGGACGGCTACGCTGGAACCCAGTTCGCTGTTGATCTCCCTGACCATGGATATCGCCCGGGCGTGCTCTTCCCTTGATCCGTGCGAGAAATTCAGACGGCAGACGTCTATTCCCTCGAGGAACATCCTGTGAAGCATGTCCCGATCTGACGTGGAGGGTCCCAGTGTGGCTATCAGCTTTGTGCGGGACCTTTCGTTCCTGCTCTGCAATTCGACTCCTTTCGGTCACACCGGACTGCCGCTGCCCATTAGAGCAAAGCGTCATCCCAGTATTAAGGCCAGCAGTGTCCCCGCGGTCAGCACCACCATAGCAAGAATGGCGGAGCAGGATCCGGAACGGACGGCCAGACCCATCTCCCTTGCCATCCCTTCCACGGCATCCTTGGATTCCTTCAGGGTTCCCTGCACGTGACGTCTGTAGACTTTGATCGCTTCTATCCTGTCGCCCTTCCTCAGGAGCCCTTCGATCTCGTCCCTTGCCGCCGGCGGCAGTTCGCCCCGACCGCTGTCTCCCTTCAGGTCATCGGTCTTTATCGTTGAACCGCAGTATCGGCAGGTGATTACCCCGGAGCCCGCTCCTGCCGGCAGGCTGCCGCCGCAGTTGGGGCATTCAAAGGACTGGGGCATGATATGAACTCCCTCCACCATTTCAGACTGTATTATCCATCCCTTTCATCGAGGAATACAATAATCCGAACGTACTCCCCGGGCAAAGAGCGGTACTGCAGCCGGGAGTTTTGACCGCAGACGGAAGGAAGAATTATCTTCCTTTCATTAAGGACCGTCTCAAAGGAAGGAAAAAGATGAAGGTCGAGATAAGGTTCGAAAGCGGGTTCGAGAAGGTGCTTGCGCTGGCGGCCGTGGCAGCGGCACTGGCGGCGGTTTTCCTGGTCGGCTACCTCATATCCCCCGGAGCGGCCTACGCCGAATGGGACAGCTCCGGCTCCTTCGGGGACAGCTACTACCTCCGCCAGATCGCTGACAACATCGATGACGCCACGAGCGAACTCTCGGACATTGCCGGTACCCTATCGGAAATAGAGAGGGAGATGCCCTGAAAAAGATGATGGCCTGACCGGTGATCAGGTCTGATCACCGGTCAGGCCGTTATCAGTATTCCGAAGTGAGCTACTTGGTGTCGGTGCTCAGAACCTTTGCTAT
Organism: uncultured bacterium; assembly: GCA_964639605.1. GTDB lineage: Bacteria > Fermentibacterota > Fermentibacteria > Fermentibacterales > JCC-6 > Aegiribacteria. The sequence continues at coordinate 4,488 of CAZXEF010000094.1, forward strand.
GAGCCAGGAAGCGGGTATCCAGAGGATGAAGGTCCCGAAGAAGAAGGGCAGCGCATGAGGAATGCTCAGCTCCCCAGCGTGGAGGCAGACTATTCCCGCGGCGCTCCAGCCTATCAGAAGCAGGCCGAAGACCACATGGGCCATCTCCCCGAAGCCTCTGGCCAGGGAAGCCAGTCCCACCGCTGCGAAGAACACGGGCCACCATTTTCCTATGGAGACACCAAGGCCCCACAGCAGGAAAAGAAGCCCCGCTCCTCCGAAAAGAAACGAAAAGATGACCAGACCTCTGCTACTTCTTGCCATATACTACCCTCCCCGTACCGGGGGCATGAGGCTTGTAAGGTCTATCAGCCATTCACCCCCCACTTTCCTTGTGATGATCTCCTGCGGACCATCCTCGGTCCTGACCACGACTACTCCCACCAGGCTGTCGGGATAGGTCACCGATCTGATGCTGGTGCTGAGATTATGCACATCTTCAGAACCGCTGACCATCCTCACGAAGATCTCTTCTCCGGTAAGGGACATGAACTCCTCCTCGGTCATATCCCCGACCAGTTCGGTCACCGCTTCCCTTGACTCGGTCCATCCGAACTGGTGGAGCACAGCGGCGGTGGAATCGTACCACTGACGTGATTCGGGTGTTATCATTACCCAGGCCTCATGGTAGCTGGAATCGGCTATTGCTTCCGCGAAGGAGTTCACAACGCTGGAGGCCCTGTCGGTACTGCCGCAGGCCAGCATCGCGATACTCCATGTCACCAGGATTGCTGCCTTTTTCATAGTAGATGCACCAGCATTCCGCTTCGAAGTTTCGGTTCGAACCAGGTTGATTTCGGGGGCATGACATTGCCGCTGTCCGCCACCTCCATCAGCTGATCTATCGATGTCGGGTAGAGCGAGAAGGCCACGGCGTACCTGCCCGAGTCCACCAGCCTCTCCAGCTCACCGGTTCCCCTGATGCCTCCCACGAAGTCTATCCGCTCGCTGGTCCTGGGGTCATCTATGCCGAGAACCGGGTCCAGCAGGTTGTCCTGCAGTATGCTTGCATCAAGGCTCCTGACCGGGTCATTCTCGCTGAACGTGCCTTCCAGGGGTTCGAGCCCGTACCACTTCCCGCCCAGGTACATCGAGTAGTGGAGCCTGCCGGCAGGAGAGGGTGAAGCACCCTCGGTTATCCTGAAGCTGCCTGATATCCTGTCCATGAACTCCTGTGCGGAAAGGCCGTCGAGGTCGACCACCACCCTGTTGTAGGCCATTATCTTCATCTGGCTCTTGGGAAAGAGGACCGCAAGGAAGAAGTTGTACTCCTCCTTGCCGGTGTGGTTCACGTTGGCCTCTTTCCTGCGCTGGGCGACCAGGGTGCCGGCGGCGCTCCGGTGATGACCGTCGGCAACATAGAGCGATGCCACTCCTCCGAATATCTCCCGTATCCCCGTGATGTCGTCATCGTTCCTGACGAGCCACAGTGTGTGACGGATGCCGTCAGGCGCCGTGAAGTCATACTCGGGGGAGTCCTGGGAGCATATCCTGGTCTGGATATCGTCGAACTCCGGCACATCATGGTAGGTGAGGAAGACCGGACCGCACTGGGCGTTCTGAGTTTCTATATGACGTATCCTGTCTTCTTCCTTCGCCTTCCTTGTGAACTCATGCTTCTTTATACGGTTGTTCTGATAATCCTCGGCGGATACGGTCGCCACGAGGCCGACCTGGGAATGGTTACCCATTATCTGCCTGTAGAGGTAGAACATCGGCTTCTTCTCCTGGACCATCTCGCCGTGTTCCATGAGGTGGCGCAGGTTGAAGGCGCCCTGCTCGTATACCCTTGGATCGTACAGGTCCACCGTCGGGTCGAGGTCCACCTCCGGCTTGACGACCCTGAGAAAGCTCAGGGGGTTAACCGATACGATCGCACGCGCTTCGTCGGAATCCAGCACATCGTAGGGAGGGGACGCTATCTTTTCCGCAAGCTCCCTGGCAGGACGAAGCCCGTTGAAAGGTCTGACAGTTACCATAAGTGGCCTCCAGTTGAGCGAACATGATGAGCAAAAAAAAAGATACTGTTTCTGAAACTTGCCTGAAAATATCAACATGAAATCTACTGGCTGATGGAGCCGAATGCAATAGTCTTAGTAGTTCTTGACAAGTTATTTTATGAAGTCGTATCATCGATCGGAATCAACCAGTTACAATAAACCGTTCCCTTCCGGGCCAGGTTGCGAAGACGATCCGGGAGGTCATTCCTATGGACCGCTCCAGGACCGAGAAGAAGTACGAGTCTCTCAGTCCTTTCGAACTGAAGAACAAGCTCATCTCCATGTCAGGGGACCGTGGAGTGAGGATGATGCCCTACGCCATCGGGAGCGTTCTCCTCACCATCTGAGGAGCTCTGATAGTAAACCTGGTCTGAATCCTTTTTGCTTCAGCCGTATGCCGCAGCCTGGATCCGGTACATCCTGCTGTACAGACCGCCCTGATCCATGAGTTCGCTGTGAGTGCCGGTTTCCACTATCCTGCCCATGTGCAGCACGGCTATCCTGTGGGCCATCCTGACCGTTGAGAAGCGATGGGAGATCACGAGAGAGGTCCTTCCCTCAGCCATGGACCTGAACTTCCTGAACAGCTCCTCTTCGGCCACGGCGTCCAGGGAACTTGTCGGCTCGTCCAGTATGATGATGGGAGCGTCCCTGAAGAACGCCCTGGCCAGGGCTATCTTCTGCCATTCACCCGTAGAGACCTCCCGGCCTCCGCGGAACCACCTCCCGAGGATGGTGTCGTAGCCTTCCGGCATCTCCGACAGAAGCTCGTGAGCACCGGCCGTCACGGCTGCCCGGACAATGGATCCCATGTCCGGAGGTCTGCGGATATCTCCCAGGGCGATGTTCTCGGCCGCGGAGAGGTGGTACTTCGCGTAGTCCTGGAAAAGGATGCTGATGCTGCCTCGCAGCTGTTCCACGGACAGGTCTGTTACCGGGATCCCGTCTATTCGCACCTGGCCGGAGTCGGCATCGTAGAGCCGGCAGATCAGCTTGACCAGGGTTGTCTTGCCGGAGCCGTTCTCGCCCACAAGGGCAACCATCTCGCCGGGACCTACGGACAGCGAGACATCATCGATGATCCTGCGGCCGCCTGCCGGGTATGTGAACGATACCCTGTCCAGGAAGATCCCTTTGGTTATGGGAGCCGGGAACGGTTTCGGGTGAGGGGGGTCCACGATCCTTGAGGGTATGTCCAGGAACTCGAAAAGATTCTGCAGGAACAGGTTCCCCTCGTAAAGGTCCGCCATGTTCCCAAGCAGCCCCCTAAGGTAACCAAGACCCTGCCGAAAGGCCTGGAAGTACATCACCATGCTGCCGATTGTGATCAGATCCTGGAAGGTCCTCCATGCTATGAAGGCCAGGGAACCGTAAACGAGGACGGTTGCCAGCAGCTCGGTGACAAGTTCCGCCCTGGCCTTGCGCCTGGATATAGTCAGGTCTTCTCTTCTGAGAAGGTTCCTCAGGTCACGGTACCGTTCCCTGAAGTAACGGCCAAGGCCGAACAGACGGAGTTCCTTCGCATGCTCCACCGAAGTCAGGAGCCAGTGCTTGTACCAGGCTCTCCTCTCCGTCTCGGTCCTCTTCCTCTGCCATTTCCATCGTGTTCGGGAGAACCTGAGCTTCACCAGGACCCCCGGCAGGGCTGCAGCGGCAAGGACCAGCGATACCCCCCAGTGGAAGGACAGGAGCAGTCCGACCATTGCCAGGAGGGAGATGGTGTTCCGAACGGTTTCCACCAGGTTCCTGACCATGGCAGTAGGTCTGTACGGCGCCTCCTGCTGGGCCCGGTGAAGGGAGTCGTGGAATCGATGGTCCTCGTAGTACGAGAGGTCCACCGCGACGGACCTCTGGTGAAGGATGTCCTGCATGTGGTCGGTGACCACCATGGACTGGGCCCGCTCCACTACAGAAGCAGCCGACTTGACGGCCGCCCAGAGCAGGGCCGTACCTCCAAGCAGGCCGATCAGCAGACCTATATCACCGAAGGTGCTCCCTCCTCCTGAAAGGGCATCCTCCATTCTGTCTATCAGGAGCTTCATAAGGTAAAGGGGGACAAGGGGCAGGAGTCCCTGAAGGGTGGTCAGGAAGAGGCTTGCCAGGGTGAGGCCACGGCTGCTCCTCCATACCATGGAGACAGCCCTGCCCAGCATCAGTCCTCTCCGGTCGTCACCTGGTCCCATGGGACTAATCTATCAACCGCCATCTGGAGCAGCCAGCGCGAGGCTGGCGATACAGACGCTTCCGGCTTATCAATTATTCGTCATGAAGAACCGGCCTGAACCCGATCCCGTAACGGCTGCCGCCTGCGAATGGCTACAGGCAGGGGGAAAGGAAGGGGGCTACTCCGGTCCCGACCCCGGAGATGACCATGACCTTACACCTCTTCTCGCTTGGGAGACAGGGAGGAGGAAGATGGCTCTGCTATCCGAATCCATCTGGATCCGCAGGGAGGAGGTCATTCTGCCCGTGCTCCGCAGGCTGGGTGCGGCGGGTATTTCAGTATGGGCCTTCAAGGGGTTCGATCTTGCCAGGAGCCTGTATCCGTTCACTGGAGCAAGGTCCATGAGCGACATAGACCTTTTCCTCCGGACCGGCACCCGTGGACCGATCCTCGAAGGCTTCAGGGACGAAGGCTGGACGATGGCCACACCCGGACGGGGCGTATTCGCCTCCGGCATTGTATCCGAGGTCAAGCTGAGGAAACTGGACACGATGGTTGAGCTTCACTCCCACATCTTCTACTTTCCCGCCACTTTCCCCGGATCCCTCCCTCATGACCTCTTCTGCGGAGACAGGCAGCTTGCCCCCGGCCTCCGGGCCTTCTCGTGGCACGATTCCCTTCTGCTTGTGGTCCTGCACGCTCTGATCAACAGCTGGATGAGGCCGGTATGGTGGGTGGACCTGTCCCTTCTCTGCACGAAGGTCACGGAAACTGGAACATGGAGGGAGTTCACCCTGAACGCCACACGCACCCGGCTCGGGCCCTCCATCTGCTCACTGCTGACCACCGTTTCATCGAGCCTGTCCGCCCGGGTCCCCGGAAAAGTGCTGGACATGCTGGAAAGCCAGGGCAATGAAGGGGGGGCGATCCTGGAAGGGCTGCGGAAGGGGAAGAAGATCCCTACCTTGATGAACCTCAGATACCTCAGGGGATGGAGGAGGCCCTCCTGGTTCTATACGCTGATCTGGATGATCATCTCCCGCCGCCGGCCCCTTGTCCGGGAGAACGTGCCGCGGCTCCCCCGAAAACTCTAGCTCGAAAGCACATAGCGCTTTCTTCGAAGCTCGTGCCCAACCACAACGGCACCGAATATCACCGGCAGGTAGAGGATGAAGAACCTCTGGAGGAGGGTGAACACCATCAGCGAGTTCCTGCTGATGATGGACGCCATCAGGGCGGCGATAGACAGCTCCGCGATGCCGCTTGCACCGGGACTTATGGAATAGTAGGAGATGAAGAGCACAAGTGCCTGTATGCAAAGGACCGTGAGAAGGTCACCTGACTCACCCAGCCCTATCATGATGAAATAGGCAAGAACGAACTTGTTGATGTAAAGGACGAAGGTCAGGAAGACTGCCAGCACAGGTATGTATATCCTTCTGCCCAGGAACATGGAGCAAGATTCCCTGTAGGTCTTGAGCTCCTTGACCACCTTTCCCGTGAACCTGTCTATCCTGGTCCTGAAGCGGGGCAGCCTCTGTGACAGGACCCCGGAGAGCTTCTGTATCACCTTCAGGGCCGCTTCCGGTTTCCATACGGCTATGACGTACAGTATGAGCTGGATTACGAAGACTACCAGGCAGAAGAACAGGATGCTCCTCAGGAGGGGGCTGAAGGAATCCCTGAGGACGTACACTGAGAATCCGGCCGAGAAGACGAAGAAGATGATAGTGGCAAGAAGGTTGAGCACACCCACCGAAATGGCCTTGCCCATGGAGACTCCCGCATTGT